>JAXHTV010000005.1:120150-126648 GCA_034189865.1 Pseudomonadota bacterium
GGCCAGCGGGACCCGCCAGTTGAACGACCAAGTCCTTCAAATCTGCGTTACACTTTTCCAGGGCGTCGATCGCCTCCTCCAGTGCATCGACTGTTCTGTCGTTAATCGCGTGTTTTTGACCAACTAAAGCGGAATCGTAACCGTACAACGTTTCCATTATTTCGATGACGCTTTGCTTTTCATCGTCCGTGAGTGAGATTGGCATCAGTCCAATACCCCGCGGACAACATGCTCGATCACCTCATTCTTAGTGAAGCCATGAATTGTCAGCTGGCTGAAATGACGGGGCTTTCCCTCATTCGTCACGAATACGTACGACGATGGCTCCCCAATCAAAAAGTAGACCTTCACGTTCGCCCCGGTGGCTTTGCCAATGTCCTCCGGCTGAAAGTCGCCCATCGCGTTTCTGATGTTTTTTAACTCGTCTACCAGTGCATCATTTTCGAGCTGGCTGAACTCTCCAGTCACCAAGGCCGCCGGGACAGCACCCATGGGGCTGCCCGGATAACCCCATTCCCGATCGGTGTGCGTCTTGATGCTCAAGTGCTTGCTCTCGGACCAAAACAGCATGAATCCGGACGCATTTAAAATTCGCGTGTTTCTCAATGTTTCCGGCATCGCGCACAGATCGACAAACCCATCCGTAATGACGACACTGCCTTCCCCGCAATTTGAACTTAATCGGTATTCCTTCAAATCCCCGGCATAGCAGGCAACACACATCACACAAGCGAGAACGCTGATACTCCACTTCATTTGTCGGTCTCCTTCGGTTCGGGAAAAACACTAACACGGCGAAGAAAAGTGTTGGAACATTCTTCAGCTCAGGGAGCGCGTCGGCCCGGCAGGGGAATTCAAACTGAGTTTTTCGGTTCGCTGGGGTGAAGTCACGGCTTGTCGTTTGCTTTTCCGCCGTTACAACTTCACCGGGGAGCTAGACCACGGAGTGAATAAGCGGCAAAAGACAAGATCTGATCCCGTTAGTCTGGTGAATGCCGTCGTTATAAAAGCGGCGTCATTCAGGATGACGGGTGCAACGCGTGTTTAGATTAATCGTGAAATTCTGGTCGTCGATGAACGCGTAATTGTAATACTTGTAGACTTTGCCGACGACACAAGCAATATCGACGCTATTCGCCCCGGACCACTCAACGGAAAGGCCGTCTATGGCACCCACACGGAGCACATCTAAATCGCCAAAATAATCGACTGTATCGCCCGCCTCTAGGACGAAAACCTTATAGACATAGGGAACGGTGGCATGGTGGTTCAACCTGACAACGAGCACGGCATACCGCCGGTCCGGACTTTCCAGCGATTTGAGGACTTCCGCATCCGGCGAACCCAGTGAGCAACTCGCCAACATCGCTGCCAGTAAACTAGTAACCACGATGTTTCGCATACTCGATCCCCGCTTCGATCATTTTCAGACGCCGAACGAACTCACTAGGAGGCCATTTCAGATCAACAGTCGTCGCCTGTTTTTGAGCCAATGTGGACGAAAAATGTATTCCGAGAAGGCCGTTCCCACCACAACCCCGTTGTAGCTCAACTCGCCGCTCGCGTGGTTGTATTTCCGAGGCATCGGGAACCTCCCTCCGAAAGCGCCAAACACCGGGTGGATGGCTTCGCCGTTCACTCATGTGGAGTGGTATACCGAGTAAAGCGATGAGGGCGGTCTCGGCACGATATTCGCAACTTCTTGTTATCGCGCCAACAAACATACTCGAGTTAATCGTGATCTGAGGCGCTCCCGATTGTTTCATTGTTACCCAAGGTCATCTGGGCGCTCTCATCGTCAGCGCAACCGGAATCGCGTGCGAAGGCCAAGGCCAAGAAAAAAGAGAAGAATGACACCTAGCACTGTCTGCACGCCTGAGAGGACTTGAACCCAACCTGGAGCGCTCCCAAGAAACCCGCCGAAATAGAGACGATGAAATCCCAGGAAACCAAAAGTATTCGCAAAAGAGAGCCCAAAGGGTTGTCCGAATGTGACACAAAAATGTGTCAAGCCATTGCTGATACAGTCGAGCTCAAAAGCTGCTTTAAAAACAAGTGCTGGCAACAAGAAAAGCAGAAATAGCGCAACTGCAGGCCTCGCGATTGAATAACCATACATCGAGATGGCTGCGAATAGGCGATAGGGCAGCCGTTCTAGCCAACTGCCTGACCTACCAGCAAAATCCATCTCCTGGCGGAAAAAGAAATGCTCATCCTCGGGAAGCCCCTGCCGCCCTAAAGCGTGACGAATAATCGCGCAGGCGCGGCGTGATCTCTGAATGTCAGCGGGGTTCTCGATGTTCTTGTGGTCGGGCCAAAAATGATCCGTTTTGTATCGTTTGCCTCCGCTATCTTTCGTCTCACGTACCGCCTTATCTGTAGCAGAAAACTCAATCTCATCCGGCAACACCGCCCCGGAAAACTCGGGATACCAACCGATGAATTGGGTCTCACTGAACGACACAGGCCGTTGGAAAGATGCATCTCTAAAAGACGCCCGACACGATGGACCAAATCGCGTTTTCGAAAAATATGCCCGCTCACTAAAATCAGACGCGTCAAAATTGGCAACTGATTCAAACTCTGCCCCGCCGAACCACACCTTGGCATCAAAGCTGACTTGAAAGAACGCTGCGCTATCAAGAAACGCCGTCCCGCGGAATAAAGCACGATCTTCGAATCGCGCATACATAAAATCCGCCGGACCTTTGAACTTAGCGGAATCAAACCATGTTCTCGCGCTAAAAACGGCGGACTGGAACAGACATTTATCGTGGAAACTGGTTTCTCGAAAAAAAGCTTCGCGATCGAAAGCCGCAGATGAAAAACAGGCATCGCAGATAAAACTCGCCTCTGAGAACGATGCGATCCCCTTGAAAGTCGATGAGTGAAATGACCCCGAACCAACAAAGACCACGTGTTTGAAACGAGTTTCAACTGGAAAAACAAACTCGTTGAAATGGACGCTATGGGGGAAACGGGTGTTGGAGAAGTCGATGGGAAGGGCAGGATCCGGTATTTCCACATTTTGACCGAGCCTCTCATCAAAGGCCGCCCGGACATCCTGCAGCTCATCGTCCGTCAACTGAGAAAACTCGTCAGGTGCGCAACCGGACCTTTTGGCCAGTTCGGCTCTTACCTCTATGGTTAGACAATTCCCGTACCAACCATTCCATATGCGTCGGTTTTTCTTGTGTAGATTGGGGTCAAAGTAGCGCGCCAATTCGTCGAGCTCGTCGGGCTCTGGATCGACAGGCACCAAACTGCTTGTTTGCTCGCCGTAGACGGTCGCGAGCACATACCACGGATTTTTTTCCGCCGGTTTCAATTCTTTCTCCATTATTGAGCGTCACCCTCTGGTCTGATCGATGAATCACGCACCGGGCAGGGCAGTGGTCGTTTGAAGCGGAGCTGGACCTACTCACACCCGTGATTCGGCTTGTGGCCTCAGCCTATGTCGCCGGAGGAGCCGAATCAACGGCGCGATTCTGGGGACGCCGATTCTGGCTTCTTACCGCGCTGGCCAAAGGTATTGAGGATCGCGACCAACCCTTGAACGATGGCTCAAACTGAACTAAGCCTTTGAAAAGCCCGGTGCGGATCCGGGCAGGAGGAGGCAGCCATGCAGACGCATTCCTTTTGGCAATGGGCGGCGCACACCCCGGAGCGAACCGCACTGATCACGCCGGATGAGCGGACACTCAGCTTCGGTGAGTTGGGTGGCCGGGTAAACCGCATCGCCCATGGTATGCAGAGCCTGGGCTTGGGTCGGGGCGAGCGCGTCGCCCTCCTGCTGCCCAATGGTCAAGCGTGGATCGAGGCCTACATGGCGGCCACGCAAATCGGCCTGTATGTCACGCCCATCAACTGGCATTTGGTCGGGGAGGAGGTGGCTTACATCGTCGCGAATTGCGACGCCAAGTTGCTAATCGCCCACGAGCGTTATGCCGCGGCGGCCCAGCAAGCCGCCCGTGCGGCAAAACTCACGAAAAAGCAGTGCCTTGCGGTGGGAAAAATCGAGGGATTTCGCCCCTACGAGGAACTGCTGGCCGGGCAACCCGATTCGCCCCCCGAGGAGCGCTACGCCGGCAACCTGATGCTCTATACCGGCGGCACCACCGGCAAACCCAAGGGCGTGTTGCGACCGCTGCCGGAAGGTGGGCCGGACCAGGCGGCCCAACTGGGCCAGCTGCTGTTCTCGTTGTTCGACGTCAAGCCGGGCCGCGGTATCCATCTGTGTCAGGGACCGCTGTACCACTCGGCGCCCGCCGGCTTCAGCACCGGCGCCATGCACATGGGTCAAACCCTGGTGCTGATGGATAAATGGGACGCCGAACACGCCCTGCAGCTCATCGAACGCTACCGCGTGACCGCCACCCACATGGTGCCCACGATGTTCGTGCGGCTGTTACGACTGCCGGAAGAAACCCGCCGGCGCTATGACTTATCCAGCCTGCGCAACGTGATCCACGCCGCCGCACCCTGCCCGGTGGAAATCAAACGCCAAATGCTCGACTGGTGGGGGCCGGTCATCTACGAATACTACGGCGCCACCGAAGGCGGCGGTACCTTGGTAAAACCGCAGGAATGGCTGGAACATCCCGGCACGGTGGGCCGCGCCTGGCCGGGAATCCAGGTGAAAATCCTGGATGACGACGGCAACGAGCTCTCGCCCAACAAGGTTGGCACCATCTATATGACCGCCGGACTGGGCGATTTCGAGTACCACAAGGATGCGGAAAAGACCCGTTCGGTCAAACGCGATGGCATGATCACCGCCGGCGATCTCGGCTACCTCACCGACGAGGGCTGGCTATACATCAGCGACCGGCGTACCGACCTGATCCTCTCCGGCGGGGCGAACATTTACCCCGCCGAAATCGAATCCATCCTGGTCACCCACCCCAAGGTCACGGATGCCGCCGTGTTCGGGGTGCCGGACCCGGACTGGGGCGAGGCGGTTCAAGCGGTGATCGAACTGGTAGACGGCGAGAGCGGTTCGCCTCAACTGGCCGAAGAGATTCGCCAGCACGCGGCGCTGCACTTGGCACGATACAAAATCCCGCGCTACATCGACTTTTCCGAGAAACTGCCGCGGCTGCCTTCCGGCAAGCTGCTCAAGCGCAGACTCAAAGACCAATACGCGGGGCGATACAAGGCATCGGCGTAATAGGGCGCCGAGGGCCGCTCGTTAGGCGACGATGGCCAGCGCAAGCAGCCAAACGCAACAGCCCATCGCAGCCATGAACAGCAGTGTGCGCAGCCGGTCCCAATCCAGTGCGTAGGCAAAGCAATACAGCACCCGCAGAACCACGAATAACACCGCTGCGGTGGCCGAAGCCGCCCCCTCCGCACCGGCCAGGTGGGCCACCAGCACCGCCACGGCAAAGACGATGACGCTCTCCCAGGTATTCTGCTGGGCGGCGTAGATCCGCGGCCCCATGCCCTCCAGTTGGGCCGCCTGGGCACGGGGGTTTTTGTTGTCGTAATAGCCAAAACGCCGGATGCGCAAATACCCGCCCAGTGTGGACAGAGCATATGGCAAAAAAATCATGAAGCTCAAACACCAAAACGGGATGGTCACTTTGCCCCTCCTAATCACAGCACAATACAACGCCCGCCGCGCGCCGGTTTGCATGCTGCCCGTTTTGTCCCACCCTGCCAACCGCCAAGGGTGATAAGCCCTGCCCGAGCACCGGCTCCATGAACAAGCAGCGGATCGAGCGCGGGGCTCTCAACAAAGCCGGGAGCCACTGGTAAACTGACGCACTTTTCACCCAGCCACCGGTGCCGAGGTTTTCGCTTGAAAGCTGCCCTGCAACAACTCCTGAACGACGCCATCGCAGCCCTTGCCGGCGATGTACTGCCCAGCGAGGCGCAAACCTCGACCATTGGCCTGGAGCGCACGCGCGATCGCAACCACGGCGATTTTGCCAGCAACGCCGCCATGGTGTTGGCGCCCAAAGCGGGCATGAAACCGCGGGACTTGGCGGCCCGAATCGTGGCCGCGCTGCCGGCTTCGGATCTGCTATCCAAGGTGGAAATCGCCGGCCCGGGGTTCATCAACTTTCACCTGAGCCCGGCGGCTTATCACGCCACTGTGCGCGCGGCATTGGAATCCGGTCGCGAATTCGGTCAGGGCGATTTGGGCGCCGGCCAGAAGGTGATTTTGGAATTCGTCTCCGCCAACCCGACCGGCCCCTTGCACGTGGGTCACGGCCGCGGCGCGGCCTATGGTGCGAGCCTGGGCAATGTGCTGGGAGCGGCCGGTTGCACGGCATCTCCGCCCGTATGCTGACCGATCGGCTGCGGCGGCTGGAGGCGGCGGGCCTGATCATTCGTGAGCAGCAGCTGGGGATTCCGCCACACGTGAACTACGAGCTCACCGTCCGTGGTCGGGAACTGGAGGAGATCATGCGTCCCCTGGAAGCGCTGGCACGCCGTTGGTTCGCGGAGGACCAGGGCAATGGCCGGGCCATTGCAGAGGCGCCCCCTGCT
>JAXHTV010000006.1 GCA_034189865.1 Pseudomonadota bacterium
AAGCGGCGAAGACAGGCAAGATCGGGGACGGAAAAATCTTCGTGTTCAACCTCGAGCAAGCCATCCGCATCCGTACAGGGGAAACCGGCGGCGACGCCCTTTAACCCTCGCTCAATTGGAATACCAAAACACCTTAAAAATGCCGCTTGCTTTGTGGAGGTAAAAAGTGGAACAACAACTTGCGGAACTGAGCTACGCGCTCGACACCTTCTATTTATTATTGTCCGGCGCATTGGTGATGTGGATGGCAGCAGGCTTCGCGATGCTGGAAGCCGGCTTGGTTCGATCAAAAAACACCGCTGAGATTCTCACCAAAAATGTCGCTCTGTATGCCATCGCCTGCATCATGTATCTGGTGGTGGGCTACAACATCATGTATCCGGGTGGAGCCGTCAGTTCCTGGTGGCCGGGCATTAGCTTCTTCGTTGTCGAAGACAACACAATCGAAGCGCTCATTGCGGGTGGCGAAAACACACCTACGTACTCTGACATGTCTAGTTTCTTTTTTCAGGTGGTCTTCGTTGCAACGGCCATGTCCATTGTCTCGGGCGCCGTTGCGGAACGCATGAAGCTGTGGTCGTTCCTGGCTTTTGCCGTGGTCATGACCGGCTTCATCTATCCCGTGCAAGGCTATTGGCATTGGGGCGAAGGCTTCCTGTTCAAAGCTGGTTTCGCAGACTTTGCCGGTTCCGGTGTCGTACACTTGGCCGGCGCCACCGCAGCCCTGGCCGGTGTTCTACTGCTCGGCCCCCGCCTGGGAAAATACGGCAAGTCCGGCGAGATCAATGCCATCCCCGGCGCCAACCTGCCATTGGCGACCCTGGGCACGTTTATTCTCTGGTTCGGTTGGTTCGGATTCAATGGTGGTTCAAAGCTAAGCCTAAGTAATTTCGAAAATAGTAACGCGGTCGCCAACATCTTCGTCAACACCAATGCCGCCGCCGCGGGCGGTGCTGTCGCGGCCTTGATTATGTCCAAAATTCTTTTTGGCAAGGCGGATCTGACCATGGCGCTGAACGGTGCTTTAGCCGGCTTGGTCGCCATCACCGCCGAACCTCTGACGCCAACGGCCGGATGGGCAACCGTGATCGGTGCCATCGGCGGCATTATCGTCGTCAACGCCATTGTCGCCTTGGACAAGGCCAAAATCGATGACCCGGTGGGTGCCATCTCGGTCCACGGGGTGGTGGGTATTTGGGGGCTGCTGGCAGTCCCGCTGACCAATAACGATGCCACCTACGGTGCTCAATTGTTGGGTACCGCCGTGATCTTCGCTTGGGTCTTCGCGGCCAGCTTCGTTGTCTGGTCCGTCATCAAGGTGCTGGTCGGCATCCGCGTGTCGGAAGAAGAGGAATACAAGGGCGTGGACTATACCGAGTGCGGTCTGGAAGCCTATCCCGAATTCGGCCCGCAAAAATAGTACAACCCCTACCAGCAACCCCAAGGCGGGCACCTTTCGGTGCCCGCTTTTTTTTACATGGCCCCACTTCCGACCCATAATCTGCCGGGGCCAAGAATAAACGGTGTGCCCAAAAGAAACGCCAACCAGGAGGACTCTCGATGAAAATGGTTACTGCCATCATCAAACCGTTTCGGCTTGACGACGTACGTGCTGCGCTATCAGACATTGGTATTCAAGGAATGACGGTGACCGAAGTCAAAGGATTCGGCCGCCAGAAAGGACACACCGAGCTCTATCGCGGCGCGGAATATGTGGTGGATTTTCTACCCAAGGCCAAACTGGAAGTCGCCATCACCGATGATCTGGTGGAGCAGGTCGTTGACACCATCACCAAGGCGGCCAACACCGGCAAGATTGGGGACGGTAAGATTTTTGTCACCACGCTGGAACAGGTCGTCCGGATTCGCACTGGGGAAATGAATGGCGATGCCATCTAAAACGCGAAGACACCACCGAAGAAGAATACGAATGTAAGGAGACAAATGGGATGAATGGTTTTCCGCGTTGGATGAGGCATGGAAGCCCGGCCATCATCGGCTTGATCGCGGCGCCGTTGGCCTGGGGCGCTGAGAGCACAGAACTCAATGCCGGAGACACCGCATGGATGCTGGTCGCCACGGCCTTGGTTTTGTTCATGACCATCCCGGGTTTGTCGTTGTTCTATGCCGGTATGGTTCGAACCAAAAATGCGCTGTCCGTGCTGATGCAATGTTTCGCCATTACGTGCTTGGTCACCATATTGTGGGTGCTGTGCCTATACAGCCTGGCGTTTGCCGATGGCGGCGCCTACAACAGCGTGATCGGCGGCCTGGACTACCTGTTCATGCGCGGCATAACGGCTGATTCCCTTTACGGAACCATCCCAGAGACGGTTTTTTCCACCTTTCAACTGACCTTCGCGATCATCACCCCGGCACTGATCGTGGGCGCTTTTGCCGAGCGCATGAAATTCTCCGCTCTGCTGCTTTTCGTCACGCTCTGGGTGATTGTCGTCTATGCGCCGGTAGCTCATTGGGTTTGGGGCGGTGGCTGGTTAGGCGAACTGGGGGTACTGGATTTCGCCGGTGGTACCGTGGTGCACATTAACGCCGGTGTGGCCGGGCTGGTGGCGGCCTTGGTAATCGGCAAACGACAAGGCTATCCCTCAACCCGCATGCCACCTCACAGCCTGGTCCTGACCTTGACCGGGACCGGCATGCTTTGGGTGGGCTGGTTCGGGTTCAATGCCGGCAGCCAACTGGCGGCCGACGGCGGAGCGGGCATGGCCATGCTGGTCACTCAAGTGGCCACTGCGGCCGCCGCGTTGGTCTGGATGTTTGGTGAATGGCAGGCGCACGGTAAGCCCAGCGCGCTGGGAATCGCATCGGGCGCCATCGCCGGCCTGGTAGCCATCACGCCTGCCGCCGGTTTCGTCGGCCCCATGGGTGCATTGGCGATCGGTGCGCTGTCCGGATTCGGTTGCTTCCTCGTCACCACGCGGCTCAAGCCCGTTTTGGGCTACGACGATTCGCTGGACGCGTTTGGCGTTCACGGTATCGGCGGTATAATCGGTGCAATTCTCACCGGTGTCTTTGTCGCCGAGAATCTCGGAGGCGAGGGCCTGGAGGATGTGACCATGTCCGCACAAGTGATCAAGCAAGCCATCGGCGTGGTTGTCACCGTGGCCTACGGCGCGGTGCTAACGCTGATCATCTTAAAGCTGGTGGACGCCCTCATAGGGCTCAGGGTACCCGAAGAGGCCGAGGTCGAGGGCCTGGACTTGGCGCTGCACGACGAACGAGGTTACAACCTCTAAGTGTCCGTATCGTCGGGGTTTCGGTTGCATCCGAAACCCCGACGGCGAACCCGAAATCCGTTGTGATAACACACGGAAAACGCCGGACGCATATCACGCCTGGATACCAGAGAGCATCGTGCAGCAACTCGCCAGCTCAATCTCACCTTAAATTGCGGATCCGCTAAGACGTGTTAGAAGTTCGGCATCTGAGCACCGACCAAATATCTTCCGTGGACTTCCATATCGAATTCGGCACGTGCGTGACCCTGTTTGGCCCGTCGGGCGCGGGGAAAACGCGGCTGCTCCGCGCCATCGCCGATTTAGATCCCCACGGTGGCGAAGTGCGACTGGATGGGGTCCCGGCCCAGCAGTTCTCGGCCACGGCTTGGCGCCGCCAAGTGCAGTTGATGCCCTCCGAGCCCAAGTGGTGGTACCCCCATGTCGGAGATCATTTTCCCGAGTTCGACCAGGCGGCAGCTGCGGCGCTGGGTTTCGATCCCGCGGTGGCCACATGGCCCATCGAGCGCTTATCAAGTGGCGAACGCCAGCGCCTGGGTTTGCTTCGATCACTTGCCGTTGGACCGCGTGTCTTATTGCTTGATGAACCCACAGCCAATCTGGACGGCAAAAATGTTCAGGCGGTGGAAGCGTTGCTCGGAAATTATCGGCGTGATCACGCCTCGGCGCTGTTGTGGGTCAGCCATGATCCGGCCCAACGACGTCGTGTGAGCGATCGTCAACTCTGCCTTGATAACGGGCAGTTGGCGGAGGTGGCTCCGTGAACTTGATCCAGCTCTCCGCCTGGGATCTGGCCATCAGCGCCAGCTTGATCGGCATCCTGGCCCTACTGAGCGTGTCGCTACAGCTGAGAGTGGCGCGAGAACTATTGGTGGCGGCCGGACGCATGATCGCGCAGCTCCTTCTCGTTGGCTTGGTGCTGAAAGCCCTTTTCAGCTACGTGAGTCTCTGGCTCGTGGGTGCCGTGTCGTTGGTGATGCTGGCGGTCGCCGGTTACGAGGTGATGCAGCGGCAAACCCGCCCGTTTCGCGGCGTTTGGGGGTACGGCATGGGCACCGCGTCCATGTTCGCCTCTTCTTTCACGCTCACCATCTTTGCTCTGCTGGTGCCCGTTTCGGCGACACCGTGGTATCACCCACAGTACGCGATTCCGCTGCTGGGAATGATTCTGGGCAACACCATGAACGGAATCTCTTTGGCACTGGATCGGGTGACGCAATCCTGCTGGGATCAGCGCGAAACCATCGAGCAACGCCTAATGCTGGGTCAAACCGGCTCTCAAGCTTTGGCGGAAATCCGACGATATAGCATCAGGAGCGGTTTGATCCCCATCATCAACGCCATGGCGGTTGCCGGCATCGTCAGCTTGCCCGGCATGATGACGGGGCAGATCTTGGCCGGCGCACCACCCGAAGAAGCCGTGAAGTATCAGATTCTCATTATGTTTCTGATCGCCGGAGGTTCCGGGTTGGGGACGTTGGTTTCGGTACAACTCAGCGTGCGGCGGCTGTTCGATCAGCGCGACCGGTTGCGGCTGGAGCGGCTGAGGCTACCATCGTCCTCGGGGGCGAAATAGACCCATCACCGCTTCCCGATGCATTGCAGCAGGAGCGAGAACATGAACACAACACGGCCAATGCCCGTCTGGTTACTCGGATTGCTACTGATCGCAACGCCGGCGCTGGGCGAAGTGTATCGCTGGACCGGTGAAGACGGTACGCCGGCCTATAGCGACCGGGCGATCAGGCCCGGTGCCGAGAAGACTCAAATCGACTACTCAAAAAACCCCACCGATCCAGCCGAGGATACGGCTGAGGATTCGGTCGAATCTTTGGAAAATACCGCACCAAGTCAGGCCGATTCGGCCGCGCAATGCGACAAGGCCCGGACGACACTCGCGAAATACGAGCGCGCCAGTTATCTCTACCGGGAAGACCCGGACGGCGAAACACAGATCCTCAGCGATGAGCAATACCAGGCCGAAGTGGAGAAGGTTCGGATGCTAGCCCGCAAAGCTTGCGGCGACGCCGACTAAAAATCCGGTTTTGCTCAATCGCTCTCTGCAAAGGCATTGGCCACAAACGGTGGAACAGCCAAAGCGGCTTGATGGATGTCGGCTGAGTAGTATTGGGTCGCAAACGGGCAAGATCGCGCCACGTCCTGCCGCGCAAAAGTGACCTGGCCATCCCGGCCGGCCAAAGTCGCGGTCCACCAGCCCGAAGGATAGACCGGCTGCGGGTAGCTCAGCAGTTGGATATCGGCGAATCCCGCCCGCCGAAGACCGGCCCTCACGCCTTGAATGATCGGCAAATGATACAGGGGCGATTCGGTCTGCTGAACCAATAGCCCGCCGGGCCTGAGTGCCCGATACACATCCTGATAAAAGCTTTCGGAAAACAAGCCCAATGCCGGGCCGACCGGATCGGTGCTGTCGATGATCACCAAATCCAGACTACCGGCCGGACGCTCCGACATCCAGGCGATGCCATCGCCGAAATAGAGCTCGGCCCTGGGGTCATCATTCGCTTCACACAGGCTCGGAAAATATTGTTCTGAGAGCCGTGTCACCCGTTCGTCGATTTCAACCTGAATGGCGTGCTCCACTTCGTCGTGTCGGAGCACTTCCCGCAGCGTGCCACAATCCCCGCCGCCAATGATCGCAACTTCGCGCGGCGCGTTGTGGCTGAACAATGCGGGATGGGTCATCATCTCGTGGTACAGGAAGTTGTCGCGCTCGGAGAGCATAATACAGCCGTCAATGACCATCAGCCGGCCGAATGTCTCGGTTTGGTAAATTTCGATGAGCTGAAATTCGCTGCGTTCTTCGTGCAATTTTTCCGTTACGCTCAGCGAAAATGCACTCCCGCCGCGACCATCAACCTCGCTAAACCACCTGCCTTCCAGCGCCATGATTTACTCCACCACGAAAATGACGAATTATAGCGGGCCGCCATGACATTGGCAGCCAACAGAACCGGGCCGGATTGTCGTATTCTTTTTTCCCTGGCCTTCCCTTACCCTGTGCCCCGAACCCACTAATCTGGACGATCGCATGAGCGACTGGACAACCGACGACGCACGCAGCCTATACAACGTCCCCGACTGGAGCGACGGCTACTTTGACACCTCGCCCGAGGGCCATGTTGTGGTCAAGCCTCATCGCGACCCGGCGCGTGGTGTGATCAATCTGCCCGCTTTGGCGTCCGACTTGACCCAGGCCGGACTCAACCTCCCCGTTCTGGTCCGTTTCACCAACATTCTGCACGATCGGATCGACAGCCTGCTCGGTGCGTTCGATCGCGCCATGCAATCTCACGAATACGCGGGCCAATACACCGCAGTGTATCCGATCAAGGTGAATCAGCAACGGGCGGTGGTCGAGGAAATTCTCGCCCACAAAGAGGGCAACGTGGGCTTGGAAGCGGGCAGCAAACCAGAGCTGATGGCCCTGCTCGGGCTCGCCCCCCGGAATGGCTTGATCATTTGCAATGGCTACAAAGACCGGGAATACATCCGCCGTGCCCTGATGGCAAAGCGCCTGGGACACCGTGTTTTCATCGTGCTGGAGAAACTCAATGAAATCGACTTGGTCATTGAGGAATCCCGCGCGCTTGGTATCGATCCGTCTTTGGGCGTCCGGGTGCGCCTGGCCAGCCTGGGTGCCGGAAAATGGCAAAACACGGGGGGAGAGAAGTCCAAGTTCGGGCTGTCATCGACCCAACTGATGCAGGCGGTGGAGAAGTTAACCTCCGCCGGAATGAAGACTTGCCTTGAGCTGCTGCACTTTCATATGGGTTCCCAAATCTCCAATGTTCGGGATATCCGCGGCGGTTTGACTGAAGCGGCGCGGTATTTTACCTCCCTGCACGAGTTGGGCGTGTCCATCGCCTTCGTGGACGTCGGCGGCGGGCTGGGGGTGGATTACGAAGGCACCAAATCGCGCAGTTTTTGCTCCATCAACTACAGCGTTAACGAGTATGCCCATGCGGTGGTTCACGCCCTGAAAGAAACCTGCGTCACTCACGACCTGCCGGAACCTCACATCATCACCGAGGCCGGCCGTGCCATGACGGCGCACCACGCCGTACTCATCACCCAGGTCATGGAAGTCGAGCTCCCGGAAGCGGAGACCGCGACGCTCTGTGCGCCGGAAGCGGATGATCCGCCCATCCTGCACGATTTGTGGGACAACTATGAAAACCGCGATAGCCGATCACCCGTAGAAATTTATCACGACGCCATTTTCGGTTTGACCGAAGCGCGAACCATGTTCACCCACGGGGTCATCAACCTGGCGCAACGAGCCTACGCCGAACGTGTCTACACCGCCACCTGTCTGGCGCTACCGCGCCGACTCAACCCAACCAAGCGACCACATCAGGATATTCTCGAACAGCTGGATGATCGACTGGCGGCCAAGTACTTTTGTAATTTTTCGGTCTTTCAATCACTGCCGGACGTGTGGGCGATCAAGCAGATTTTTCCCATCGTTCCGCTGCAGCGGCTGGACCAGCGTCCCACCCATCGCGGCATCATCCAAGACCTGACTTGCGACTCCGACGGCTGCATCAATCTGTATGTTGAACAAGACGGCGTCACAGGCACCTTACCGTTGCACCTTCCCGAGGGCGATGAACCGTATTTGATCGGGTTCTTCATGGTGGGCGCCTACCAGGAGATCCTGGGAGATATTCACAATCTGTTCGGCGATACCGACGCGGTGAACGTCCAGCTGACCCCCGACGGCGGATATACCCTGCGGCAGCCGGAGCGCGGCGATACCGCCGACCAGCTCTTGGCCTACGTCCACTTTGAACCGAATCAGCTCATGGTGAGCTATCGGGAAAAAGTGGCCCGAGCCGGCCTCAAGCCGGAGGAGGGCGAGCGATTTCTGGCCGAACTGACGGCCGGACTGTACGGCTACACCTATCTAAAACGCTAACGGAAGATCCAGCGATGCGTACGGGATTCATCGGTTTGGGGGCTATGGGCCTGCCCATGGCGCGAAACTTGAGCCACGCCGGCTTGCTGACCGCAATCTGGAACCGCAGCCGGGATAAAGCCGCGGCGTTAGCGGAAGAGACCGGCTGCCGACTGGCCGCCTCGCCAGTGGACCTCACATCCGACTGCGAGGCGATCGTACTGTGTGTCTCGGCCGATTCCGACGTATTGTCCGTCGTTGATGCGCTGACGCCGGGTTTGGGTAAGAACCACATCATTATCGACTGCTCCACGGTCGCCCGATCAACCGCCATTGATGCGGCCAAGCGCGTTCGCGCGCGAGGAGCCGATTTTCTCGACTGCCCGGTCTCCGGCGGTACCGAAGGGGCCCGTCTGGGAACCTTGGCGATCATGGCCGGCGGCGCACCAGAAACGCTGGAGCGTGCACGGCCGGTACTCCAGGTCATGGGTCAGCGGATCGTCCACATGGGCGATGTGGGGAACGGCCAGGCCACCAAAGCAGTCAACCAAGTCATGGCGGCCGGTATCAACCAGGCGGTCACCGAAGCACTGGCTTTTGGCGATGCCCTTGGCCTGCCGATGGACGCCCTGATCGACGTGATCGGCGGCGGTGCCGCCGGCAATTGGTTTTTGAGCCATCGCGGCCCCACCATGGTTCAAGGCCGATTCGAACCCGGCTTTAAACTGGCGCTGCACGACAAAGACTTGGCCATATGCGAAGCCATGGCCGCACAAGCCGGTGGCGAGCTACCCACTGTTCATGCAACGCGGGCGCACTACCAAGAACTCATGGCCACCGGCCACGGCGAACAAGACATCTCGGCCCTTTATTTACTCAAGCGCACGCTCTTCTCGTCCTGACCACCGCACCGACCGTACGGGAACTTTCGCCGAAATCCTGCTCTATGTGCGAGAATCTACGGCCAAAGGCGAGATGCCGCCAGGCTGAGCAGCCGCCCCCGGCGCATCCCAACGCCGGCCCGCCGTGATTCAGCGTCTGTTCGATGCTGCACGATCCGGGCGGCCGGCTTGACGAACAACAGGAATACGCGGTGATGGCGGAGCAACACGATTCAGCACGCCCCTCGATCAGACTGGTCACGGACCCCCAGCGGGGTCGGGTCGTGAACGTCGGTGGACCGTGGATTCTCCGTGAACTGGGCCCCAGGCTCGAAGAGATGCGGGGGCGACTCGGACAACTGGAATCCCCTGCGTCACTCACTTGGGATTTGACGGCCATCACCACCCTGGATAGCGCCGGCGCACTGTTGCTTTGGCAAACGTGGGGCGACACCGAACCTTCGCAGCTCGTGGTGCGGCCCGACCAGAAACCATTGTTCGCCCGATTGACCGGCCTGACCGAACGCGCGCCGAAACCGGCGCGGCAAAACCCGTTGGATTTTATTGCCGGAATCGGTGATCTCTTGTGGCGAGGATCAGGGCACGCGCGGGATGTCACCTTCCTGGTCGGTCAGATCGTCTTGGATCTCCTGTTCCTGATCACTCGGCCGCACCGGGTTCCCTGGCGCGAGATCTCCGCCACTATTTACAAAACCGGAGGCCGTGCGCTGTCCATCACCGGGCTGGTGGGGCTGCTGATCGGCATCGTCATCAGTTATCTATCGGCCTTGCAGCTTCGCCTGTTGGGAGGAGAGGCATTCATCGTCGACCTGATGGGATTGGCCGTTACCCGGGAGCTGGGCCCCTTGCTCGCGGCTATTTTAATCGCCGGCCGATCGGGCTCGGCCATGACGGCGGAATTGGGCGTCATGCGGCTGACCCAAGAACTGGATGCACTGCAGGCCATGGGAATATCCACCAGCTTGCGGATTGTCCTGCCCAAGGTCATTGCACTGGCCATCGCGATGCCGCTGCTGGTGCTTTGGACCAATGCCGCCGCCATCTTCGGCGGTATGCTGGTCGCCCAGTCGGAGCTGGACATTAAGTTCGGACAGTTTCTGCTCAACCTACCGGCTGCCGTTCCGGTCGGCACCTACTGGCTGGGGATCGGCAAGGCGGCCGTCTTCGGCATGTTGATCGCGTTGGTGGCCTGCTACTTCGGGCTGCGGATACAACCGAACACGGAAAGTTTAGGCCGCGAGACCACTAACGCGGTGGTTACCGCCATCACCATGGTAATTCTGGCCGATGCGGTGTTCGCCGTGGCCCTGCGCGACGTGGGTTGGTATGACTAGCGAAGCCGTCATTCAACTGAAGGACATCACGACCCGGTTCGGCCGGCATCTGATCCACGACGGAATCAGTTTGGATCTGCTGCGAGGCGAGGTTTTAGGGCTGGTGGGCGGATCCGGTTCCGGAAAAACCACCTTGCTCCGGGAGATGATCGGACTGCTCACTCCCAGCGCCGGCGAAGTCCGGGTGTTCGGTCACGAATTGGGCGGTGCCAGCCGCAAAACCCAGGAAGCCCTCAGACGACGGTGGGGTGTACTCTTCCAACACGGCGCCTTGTTCAGCGCCTTGAGCGTTTTCGACAACATCGCCCTGCCACTGCGGGAGCTGAAACAGCTGGACGAGGGCCTAATATGCCGCCTGGTCAACCTAAAACTGGAGTTGGTGGGACTGTCCACCAAAGACGGCCCTAAACTGCCCGCCGCCTTATCGGGGGGCATGATCAAGCGGGTCGCCCTGGCCCGCGCCCTGGCGCTGGAGCCGGAACTGCTGCTTCTTGACGAACCCACCTCCGGCCTGGATCCGGTCACCAGCGAGTTGTTCGTCAAGCTCATCGATGACCTCCGGCGCGAATTGGGTCTGACGGTGGCTCTAGTTACGCACGACCTGGATACGTTAAAGGATCTGTGCGACCGGATTGCCGTCCTGGCGGATCGACGACTCGTGGCCATCGGACCGCTCGAAGAAGTCGTTCGGGTGGATCACGCGTTCATTCAAAGCTATTTTCACGGCAGGCGTGGCCGGCGTACGATCGGTTTGAGGAGTTAAACAAGCAATGGAGAATCGCGCGTTCGCCTTAATGACCGGCCTGTTCGTGGTCGCGCTGGGCCTGGCGTTGATGGTGGGTGGTTTCTGGATCGGTCAGCGGGGCGAGGATCGCATCGCCTACCTGGTCGTCTCACAAGGCTCGGTGGCCGGCTTGTCACCCTATTCCACCGTGCAATATCGTGGCGTGGAAGTCGGCCAAGTGACGTCGGTGGTGTTCGCAAATGATCAAAGTCGAGATATTTTGATTCGTATTGAAATCAACCCCACCGTCCCGATCACCGCCAATACCTATGCCACCTTACGCTATCAGGGCATTACCGGCCTGGCGCAAGTGGAATTGGCTGACGAGGGCCCGGTGGATGCGGAGCGGCTGGTGTCGACCGAAGCCAACTTGGCCCGCATCCCCATGAAGCCCTCGCTGATCGAATCCATCGGCGAGTCGGGCGAAGAACTGCTCAAGCGGGTCCAAGACCTGGTTCAGAACCTCAACGAAGTTTTGAATGAAGAGAACCAGGCCCGTTTCAGTGCCATTATGGCGAATGTGGAGAACATGACCCAACATCTCTCCGCCATGGCGGACGGGATGTCCCCGTTCCTGGAAATCTTGCCGAAGCTGGGTGAAGACAGCGGTGCAACGATTCAGAGCGCCCAAGCGGCCATCCAGCGAATCGGTGAGGCCACCGAACAACTGCGGGAAGTCACGGCACGGGCCGCCGCCGTCGGCGAGATCGCCGAAACGGCTGGTGAAGAGTTCCTCATCACCACCATTCCCCAGATCAACGAAACCTTGCTCGATCTCGAAAATGCCGCCCGGAACATCGAACGGCTAAGCCAAGAATTACAAAGCGACCCTTCCAGCATCGTCTATGGGCGGCAGCGGCGAGCCCCCGCACCTGGCGAAGCAGGTTACGGAGACTCTCCATGATCTTACGTTTCTCGAACCTGGCTATCGTTGCCCTCACCGCGGCGGTGTGGCTCAGCGGTTGTACAGTCGTGCCTGAGCGACTTCCCCCACCCTTGACCCACGATCTCGGCGAACAGTTGAACGCCTCGCCGCTGACCATGCCCGCCGTGACTGTGGTGGTCTCGGCGCAGGCGCCGTCGTGGCTGAACAGCACGGCCGTGCCTTACCGCATGCCCTACCTGGACGCCACCGAACTGAAGTATTACAACGACACGCACTGGATCGCAGCGCCGGTGGAGCTGGTATCGGAGCGGCTAAAACAGCGCCTGCACAATGCCGAGCCCGGGTACAGCCCAACCGGGGGTCGGCAGACCATTTATCGCTTGGAATTGCGCCTTGAGCAGTTCGAACAGGTTTTCGTCACGCCGGCATCAGCGGAGGGACGGATTCGTGTTCACGCCACTTTAACCAACGCCCGTACGCGCGAGCGCATCGCCCAGTCGACGGTGCAAGAAACCGTTGCCTGTCCCACTCCCGACGGACCGGGCGGTGTCCAGGCATTGGCCAATGCCGCCCACGGCGCAGTCGAGCAAATCGCCCAGTGGGCGAGCGCATCCGTTTCGTCCGTATCGCCCCACGATCCACGCGTGGGCGAACCGTAAATCACGGAGGAGGAATCACCATGGGAGAAATCATCGAGTATTCGCGACCTGACGGCCAACAAGCGAAAGGCTATCTGGCAAAAGCCAACGATCCAGCCGCGCCGGGGTTGGTGGTCATCCAGGAATGGTGGGGACTGCAAAACCAGATCAAAGGCCTGTGTGATCGATTCGCCGCGGACGGATTCCACGCCCTTGCACCGGATTTGTTTCACGGAACCGTGATTCCCTACCACGACATGTCGGCCGCCGCCAAAGCCATGCGGTCGTTGGATTTTGTCGCCACCACCGACCAGGACGTACGAGGCGCTGCGCAATACTTTAAAAATCAGGGCAAAAAAGTCGGCCTGACGGGCTTTTGCATGGGGGGAGCCATTACCATTATCGGCGCAGTTCGAATTCCGGAACTCAGCGCAGCGGTGTGCTTTTACGGCATTCCACCGGAGCAGGTGGCCCATCCCCGCGACATCCGCGTTCCATTACAGGCCCATTTTGCCAATCAAGACGATTGGTGCAGCCCTTCGGTGGTTGACGCGTTCGAAGCCGCATGCCGCGAAACCCAGTCCCCGGTTGAAATCTATCGCTACGACGCGCAGCACGCTTTCGTAAATGAGCAGCGTTCAGATGTTTACGATGCGGCCGCCAGCGAACTGGCTTGGAAACGCTGCCTCGACTTTTGGCAACGACACTTGGCGGACCAATAGACGAACGCAGCGGCGAATCTTGCGTGTAACCTAAAGCAGAGCGGGGAGACTGCGTCCGACGACGCGCCTGAACCGACCCTACAGATCGTCGAGAATTTCGGCACCGGCCGCGGCCATCTGGCGTAAGGCCTCTGCTCCTTTCTCCGCGTCCACCGGCCGCGTGGCCGCGCGCAGCAATACCACCTCGAAACCTTCTTTCCGCGCCGACAGGACCGTGTCGCGAACGCAAATATCTTGTGCCAAACCACCGATAAAAAGGCGCTTGACACGTTGGCGTTTCAAGTACGAACCCAATCCTGTGTTATGGAAGGCGGAATAGGCATCTTCATCGAAGCGTGTCCCTTTGCTCACAATCACCACGCCATCGGGCAATTGTAAATCGGGATGAAACTCAGCACCCCAGGTATCCTGAACGCAATGGTCGGGCCAAGGACCGCCTTGCGCCTGGAAACTGACGTGCCCGACGGGATGCCAATCCCGTGAGGCGATCACCATGGCACCGGCTTTTATCGCCGCCGCCAGCCACTGATTCAGGACCGGCACCACCTGATCGCCCTCGGCAACTTCCAAGTGCCCCCCGGGGCAAAAGTCGTTCTGCACATCAACGACGAGCAGCGCGTCGCCGGGCTTTAACTCAAGATTCACCGGCGCCCTCTCCCTCGTGGACAGAGTCATGTGAACGCTTAAAACGCAATCCGACCACCCAGGCGGTACGTCTCCACATCGTCGGTCAACTCCGCGCGCGCGAAAACGTGGAAGCGGGACCATACGCCGAGAACCGCACCCAAACCAAGCACCGTCTCACTGTCATCGAGGACATCGATATATTCCACATCCGCATTCAGCTCCAAGCGCTCCACCGGCCCGAAGCGCACACCGGCCATCACACTATAGCCGTTGTCTTCCGCATCATCCCCAACGAACAAGTCGAACTCGCGGCGCACCCAGTTGACCAAACCGAATACATCCAATTGCTCAGAGGCGCCGTATCGGTAGCCGGCCCCTACCGACAGATCAAGGATTTCGATATCCACTTCATCGCCTTCAGTGTAGGCATTGCGGATTCGACCGATGATGTTGTCGGTCAATCCGAGAGAGATATTCAGCCCGAAGCCTTCCAGGTCGTCGTCGTCCGCATTCAGGAACCGGTAGTCGACATCGACGTAGTCATAACCGAGTTCCGCCGCCGAGGCGGGCATGCTCACCAGACCACCTAAGGCAGCGATCGCAAGCCAACGTTTTTGCATTTATATTTCTCCACACATATTGAGCCGTTGGGGAAAGTCCGGTGGATGCTCAGCCGACCCCGGACCCACTCACGCCTGCTGATCATAACAGCCAACGGCCCTGATTCGACAACGAAATTCACTCGGCGCGCCGTGCCCGGGCAACAGCCGCGCGCACCTGATTCGGCGCGGTACCGCCGATATGATCCCGAGCGGCAACGGAACCTTCCAGCGTCAGCACCGCAAAGACATCCTGTTCGATCAGCGGCGAGAAGGATTTGAGCTCATCGAGATTCATCTCGGAAAGATCCCTGTCGGACGCCACGCCCGCGGCCACCGAACGGCCCACCACTTCGTGGGCGTCACGAAACGGCAGGCCCTTACGCACCAGATAGTCGGCCAGATCCGTGGCGGTGGAAAATCCGGCTCGGGCGGCCGTTCGGCAGCGGGCTCGATTCACCGTCACCGCTGGAATCATGTCGGCATAGGCCCTTAGGCAGCCCGCAAGCGTATCCACCACATCGAAAATGGGTTCTTTGTCTTCCTGATTGTCCTTGTTGTAAGCCAACGGTTGGGACTTCATCAGGGTCAACAAGCTCATCAAATGCCCCACCACGCGCCCGGTCTTGCCACGAACCAGCTCCGGAACGTCGGGATTCTTCTTCTGCGGCATGATGCTCGAACCGGTACAGAACCGATCAGGCATATCCACAAAGCCGAATTGGGCCGAGGACCAAAGCACCAACTCTTCCGAACAACGGGACAGGTGCGTCATCAAAAGGGCCGCATGGGCGGCAAACTCGATCGCAAAGTCTCGATCACTCACCGCATCCAGCGAATTCTCAGCAACCCCGTCGAATTGGAGCAAACGCGCAGTGTATTCGCGATCAATCGGATAGGTGGTACCGGCCAACGCGGCCGAACCCAATGGCATCACATTCACTCGGGCGCGACAATCAAGCAGGCGGGCCCGATCCCGGCTCAACATGGCATGCCAAGCCAACATGTGATGGCCGAAGGTCACCGGCTGGGCCACCTGCAGGTGGGTGAAGCCGGGCATGATCGTTTCGGCTTCCCGCTCGGCAAGGTCCAACAGCGCCGAGCGCAAACGATCGAGTTCGCGAAGCAATGCGTCAATGGCATCGCGCACGTACAAGCGAAGATCGGTCGCCACCTGGTCATTCCGCGAACGGCCGGTGTGCAATTTCTTGCCGGTATCACCGATGAGCTGCACCAGTCGGGCCTCGATGTTCATGTGCACATCTTCCAGTGCCACCGACCACTGAAATGCGCCTCCCTCGATCTCACCACGGATGGTCTCTAGACCTTCGACAATCTGCTCGCTTTCCTGGGCAGACAAGACACCCACGTGCGCCAACATCCGGGCGTGAGCGATCGAACCCGCTATGTCCTGAACATACAACCGCCGATCAAAAGCCACCGAGGCGGTAAACGCCTCAACGAACGCATCCGTACTTTCGGTAAATCGACCACCCCAAGGCTTGGGGGCGGGGGACGCTTGATCGGACATGAATTTTCCTCGAAACACCTGGGCATCGGCGCGAACGCCGCCTGCCATCCAGAAACGCGTGAATGTGCCGACGATTATACCGGGTCCGCCTGCGCCGCGCCTTTCGGGCGTGCTGCAAAGAATTCCAACGAAATACAGGAGAGGGGATTGTCCCGACACGCGCGGTCATCCGACGATGATTTTTTCCTGCCGGATTTATGTAACGTCCGTGCAGTGTTCGCCATTGTCGTGAGCACTCAATTGTTGGCGTTCGTGCTCACCCTCGCCGGCGGCGACGGCGAATTCTGGTCCCGACTGAGTTTCACGTCCTTGTTCGCGCAATGGATTTCGCTGTCCGGCACCGGGCTGCTGTGTACCATCCGCCCCTGGCTGCAACGTCTGACACGGGTACTGGCGGTGAGCTTCACCTTCGCCGTGCTGGTGAGCGTTTGCGCCCTGGTCAGCGAGATCGCCTATCAGGGCCTGAGCCAACTCGAACGTGGCCTTTGGGCTGCCGCCGACGCTGAACATATCGGTTTTGTCGGACGAACCACAGCCATCGGCGCCATCGTCTATGCGTTGGCGCTTCGATACTTGTACGTTCAACATCAATGGTGGCGCAACGTCCAAAACGAAGCCGAGCTGCGGATCCAGGCCTTACAAGCACGGATCCGCCCTCATTTCCTGTTCAACAGCATCAACACCATCACGTCCCTGATCCGAAGTCAGCCCGAGGTGGCTGAAGAGGCCCTGGAAGACATGGCTGATCTGTTTCGAGTCAGCTTGGGGAAGCGCAAAACCCTGGTGCCACTCAGCGAGGAGCTTGAAATCTGCCGGCGCTATGCGCGGATGGAGGCGCTGCGCCTCGGCGATCGGCTCGAGATCTACTGGGACTTCGCCGGCGTTCCCCTCGATGCATTGGTGCCCCTGCTGGGTCTTCAGCCCCTGCTGGAAAACGCGATTTATCACGGTATTGAAAACCTGCCCCGAGGCGGCGTGGTCCGGCTCGGCGGCGAGATCCGAGATGAGATCATCACATTATGGATCAGCAATCCCATTCCCAACCGCCGGCACCCCCAACGACAGGGTCACCGGATTGCCGTGGACAACACCCGTCAGCGTTTGGCACTGGCCTATGGCGACAAAGCGCGCCTCACGCTGGAGGAAGAGGACGATGAATACCGAGTATGGCTGCGGTTTCCCTACCTGCGTGCCGATAACACGGTGACAGACCAGGGAGCCTGATTTATGCGAATCATGATCGTTGACGACGAGCAACCGGCTCGCGAACGCATCAAGCAAATCCTAGATAGCCTGGAAGATTACAGCGTCGTGGCCGAAGCGGACTGCGGAGAGCGAGCGTTGTCAGCCATGGTGCAGTGCGATCCGGACGTCGTTCTGCTGGACATCCGAATGCCAGGGATGGACGGGCTGGAAACGGCGCGGAACATCGCACTGCTCGACGAGCCACCCGCCGTCATCTTTACCACCGCTTATGAAGACCACGCGTTGGAAGCCTTCGGCGCCCAAGCGGTCGGCTATTTGCTCAAACCGGTCCGCAAACAACGGCTGCAAGATGCACTGCAATCGGCATCCCGCGTGACCCGCGCCCAACTCAACCAAGTCAGCGCGCCACACTCCCGGGAGAGCGAGCGCAGCCACCTCTGTGCCCGGGTTCGCGGGGGATTGGAGCTAATTCCCTTGGACGAAGTGATTTATTTCAAGGCGGACCAGAAATACGTCACCGTGCGCTACGTAAACGGTGAAGTGCTACTGGAAGAATCCCTCAAACAACTGGAATCGGAGTTTGGCGACCGATTCGTCCGAATCCACAGAAACGCCCTGGTGGCCAAAGATTACATCGCCGGCCTGCAGCGACGCGGCGCCGCCGGCTGCGATCTCTCGCTGCGCGGTTGTGACGAATTGGTAGCGGTGTCTCGCCGGCACCTACCCGGAATTCGACGCTTGTTGAAACAGCAAGCCGGTTGATCCGTCCGGCGCTGGGATTGCGATGCGCTGGGTCGACTCGTAGGATGGCCAGATTTGGTCATCCTACGAGTCCTGTATGAGAACCCGGTCTTTGCGCATCGCAACCCGCAGCAGTCAACTGGCATTGTGGCAATCCGAGCATATTCGGGACCGTTTAAAACAACACCACCCCGAGCTGACCGTCGAGATCGTCCCCTTCAAGACCCAGGGCGACAAAATCCTCGACGTACCGCTGGCCAAGATCGGCGGCAAGGGCCTGTTCACCAAGGAACTCGAACTGGCCCTGCTAAGCGACAAAGCCGATATTGCGGTGCACTCCATGAAAGATATCCCCGCGGATCTCCCGGAGGGGCTCCATATCGGCGCGGTGCCCGCCGCGGGAGACCCGCGCGATGCCTTTGTGTGCAACGACTATCCGACCCTGAACGATCTGCCACAAGGCGCCCGTTTGGGCACCTCCAGCCTCCGGCGCCAAAGCCAGCTCTTACATCATCGACCGGACCTGAAAGTGGGTTTTCTGCGCGGTAACGTGGGGACGCGCCTGTCGAAACTCGATGCCGGCGATTTCGATGCCATTGTGCTGGCCGCCGCCGGCCTGCGGCGATTGGGTCTGGCCGAGCGCATCCGCAGCGCCATTGAACCGGATGTCTGCCTGCCGGCCGTGGGACAGGGTGTTCTCGCCATCGAATGTCGAATTGACGATGAACACATCCATCAATGCCTGGCGCCGCTTCAGGATACGAATGCCAACATCCGCATCGCCGCCGAACGGGCATTCAGCGCACGCCTGGAAGGCGGTTGCCAAGTACCGATGGCCGGCCATGCCGTGGTGCAAGGAGAGACCGTCACCCTCCGCGGCTTAGTGGCACGCCCTGACGGCAGCGAACTTATCCAGGGCGAGTTAACCGGCCCCAAAGCGGAGGCCAAGCGCATTGGTGTCACACTGGCCGAGCGATTGCTGGATCAAGGCGCGGGCCGCATTTTGGCGGAGCTCGATGACACTCACCCATCGCCCTGAGGGAATATGAACCGTGGGGAACGCCGCCAACCGGCCGCTGGAAGGCACCTGTGTGGTGGTGACCCGGCCGGCTCATCAAGCCCAAGCGCTGTGTGAAAAACTCGGTGCACTGGGGGCCGAGGTAGAACGCTTTCCGGCGATGGACATCGAGCCGGTTCACATATCCGGAACGAGCGATCTTGCCATTCGCGGCAAAAAGGCTGACTGGTTGATTTTCATCAGCGCCAACGCGATTCGCTGTGCGCTGCAATTGGCGCCCGCCCTCATCGCGGAGACCCAAGCGAAAGTGGCGACAGTCGGGCCGGCAACGGCCCGAGCTTTTGAGGCGATCGCCGGGCGCGCGCCAGATGTGATCCCCGATGGCGGTTTTACCAGCGAAGGGCTCCTCGCATGTGCCGCTTTGCAAGCCGTGGAGAATCAACAAATCCTCATCGTACGCGGCGTCGGTGGGCGGGAAATACTCGCCCGAACCCTGCGCGAACGAGGTGCACAGGTGACATACGCCGAAGTCTATCAACGCCGACGCCCCAAGCCCGATTCGTCGGAAATTCAGAAAGTTTGGCTCAGCCATGCGCACCCATTGGTCGTCACGGCAACCAGCCAGGAAGTACTGGCCAATCTCAAAGCCATGCTGGCACACGGGCCGGCCGCCAAGCGCCTTGCAGATTCGCAACTGGTGGTGGTGAATGAGGCTATGGTAAAAATGGCACGAGATTTGGGCTTCCGGGAACCCGCGTTGCTCGCCGCGGCCGCGAATGATGACGCTGTGGTTCAGGCGATCTTGCATTGGCGGAAAACAGGACATCATCCGGGCGAACCGGCGGCATAAGGAGTTGCCTACATGGCCGAAGAACAAAAACCCTCCCAGACAATACCGGCACCGACCCATGCCGCTGAATCGCGAACCGGTGGCGCGCCCCCCGCAAAACCCGGACGTGGCGCCCTCCTGCTGGCGCTGGTGGCATTACTGATCGCGCTGTCCTCCGCCGGTGGCGGAGCCTATATCGGCTACCGGGGTTTGGAGCTGGAAACCAGCGCCGATCGCCAGAGGGAAACCTTGGTCGGGGTCCAAAGTGAGCTCAATGATCTAAAACAAACGGTGGTGTCGCCGGCCGCGCTCGACGCGGCCGTCAGCCCGCTCAAAGCCGGCCTGGACGATTTATCTCAACAAAACAATGTGCTGAACGATCAATTTGCCACCATGCGGGGGCTGGTCGAAGGTGGCCGGGCCGCTTGGCTTCGTTCGGAAGCCGGGTATTTGTTGCAGATGGCCAACCAAGCCCTGCAATTGCGTGGTGACGTAACAACTAGTCTGCGCGCGCTAAAACTCGCCGACCGCAGCTTGGAACTACTCGCCGATCCGCGCTTGCTTCCGGTCCGCGCCGCGCTGGCCGAGGAAATGGTCGCCCTGCGAGCGGTGGCCATCGCCGATATCGAAGGCATCGCATTGCAGTTGTCCAGCCTCAGCGCCCAGTCCGAACAATGGCCCTTGACCCGTCACGTGCCGGGGCCCTTCACTCACGGAACGCGAGAGATTCCCCCGAACGCCGGGGAGGCCCGATCGCCGTGGCAACGATTCGTGTCATCCGTGCTGGCGACGTTGCATTCGATGGTGGTCATTCGGCGACACGACGAGCCCATCGCAACGCTGGCGGCTCCGGAAATCGAACGTCTCCAGCGCCTACAAACGAAGATCGCCCTGGAAAGTGCGCGCCTTGCCCTGTTGCAACGCAATCAAGACAGCTTCCGCGAGCAAATCCGAAGCGCGATCCACGCAATCGACGACTATTTCGCAACGGATCAACCGCCGGTTCAAAGCGCCTTGGCACAGTTGGAGGAAATGTGGGCGGCGCCACTGGCACCTGAGCTGCCGAATCTAACCCAATCGCTCACGCTGTTGAGGGATTTCGAAGCCAGTATGGTGACGCCATGAGAGCGGCGATCATCCTGATTGCGGTACTCGTTGCCAGCGTCACCCTGGGGCTTTTTTTAAGGGAAGACAACGGCTACGCCCTGCTGGCCTGGGGTGGCTGGAGCCTGGAGACCTCGCTGGTCGCCTTCCTCATCGGTCTGATCGCCGCCATTGTCGCGGCCTACCTGATCAGCCGCACCTTCCTGGGTACGATCCGTTTGCCAGGCAGAATTCGCCGGCGCTCCAGGGCGCGACGTCGTCATCAGGCCGCCATGGACTTGGCGCGCGGTGCGCTCGAACTTCAGGCCGGACATTGGACGCGTTCGGAGCGAACCTTACTCGCTCATGTGGATTCGGCCGAACACCCTGTGGCGCACTACGTCACCGCCGCGCGGGCGGCCCAACTCTTGGGTGCAATGGAGCGACGGGATCGATATTTACGGCTGGCCTACGAGCTGGCCGACAAGGACGACCCGGCTATCTTAATGACGCAGGCCGAATTGGCCCTGCAGGATCAGCAGTTCGAACGCGCGTTGGCGACACTCAATAGTCTCACGCCCGACGACTCCAACGCCGCTTCGCACACGCGTCTGCTGGTTCGATGTTACGAGGCCCTTCACGACTGGTCCAAGCTTCGGGAATTGCTACCGAAAATTCGCGAAACGCGAGCACTGGATGCTGAAGCGCTGGACAATCTGGAGTTCGAAGTCTATCGCCAAGCCATTCGTATGGCGGTGGAACGTAACGACATCGCGGCCTTGGAAACCGCATGGCGCGACATGTCACGACCGCTGAAACGAAATGGCGAGATGCTGAACGAATACGTCCGAAATCTGCGTCGGATGAAACTGGATGAAACAGCCGCCGATCTGATCGAGCAACACCTTAAGCAACATTGGGCCGAACCTTTGGTGCTGCAATATGGCTTGCTGGAGACGAAAAAGCCCGCTGAACAATTGGATTACATCCAAAAATGGACGGAAAAATACGGTCAACAGCCCGTATCTCTGCTCACCGCCGCCCGCATTTGCCGACGGCTTAAGATTTGGGGTAAAGCCAAGCAGAACTTCGAAACCTGTCTGCGATTGGACCCAAACCCGCAGGCCTATTGGGAACTGGCAGAATTATTGGTGGAGACCGGTGAACCCGATCAGGCTCAACGACTCTATCAGGAAGGATTGAAAAACTGCGCGGGGCTGTCCCAAAAGCCAATGACGGCGATCAAGCCAGACACAGAATCCGGCGGGTCAGCGCTCCCAGCTTAATCGACCGACCACTCGAAGCTATCGAACAATAGCTGGTCGCGAGGCAAGCCCCGGGCGAGGAAAGCTGCCTCGGCCGCGTCAATCATGGCGGGCGGGCCACTCGTGTACACCTGATAGTCTGCCAAGTCCGGGTAGTCTGCGATCACCGCCTCGTGCACCCAACCACGACGAGTGTTCACATCGTCGTTCGGTTCTGCCGCGGAAAAAACCGGTGTAAACAGAAAGTTGGCATGTTGGTCGGCCAGATCCCGGAGCCGGTCGCCAAGATATAAATCGCGGCCCGCACGCACGCCCCAATAGAGATGCATCGGCAAGGAGAAGTTCTGATCGACGGCATGTTCGATCATGGCCTTGAGCGGCGCGATTCCGGTTCCACCGCCGACCAAAAGCACCGGGCGCTCCACGCCCTCCTGCCAAAAGAACCCTCCCAAAGGGCCCTCCAAACGAAGCAACGCTTTCTCCTGCATTTGGGAAAAAACATATTCACTAAACGCGCCGCCGCTCACCCGTCGAACGTGAAGTTCTAATTCTTCACCGCGGCCCGGAGCCGTAGCGAGGGAATAACTGCGTCGTCGGCCGTCCTTGAGTAGCACATCGACGAATTGCCCCGGCAAATACCGAAAGGGTTGGGCCGACGGCGGTCTCAACCGCACGATCATCACATCGTCAGTCACCCGCGATAAACTGACCACACGCACGGGAAACCGGTGAGGGCGCACGTCACCCGCAGGTAAAACGCGGGCGCGTATCTTGAGATCAGATTCCGGGCGCGCCAAACACAGCAGCACTTCACCCGCATCGTGATCGGCAGCAGACAAGGCGGACGGGCGCCCGTCTTCGTACCCGACGGAACCTGAAATCAAACGCGCGCGGCAGGTGCCGCAGGTGCCGTTTCGGCAACCATAGGGCAGCGCCACCCCTTGTCGTAGCGCCGCCTCGAGTACGGTTTCACCCGGCTCGACCTGAAAACTCACCTGGCCCGGCTCCAGAATCACGGACCTACCCATGCACGATACTCCTTCTTGCGCAGAATGAGTCCGAGGATACCTGATCCGCCCCCGAGACCCATTGAACGGTCACTTAGCAAGCTATTGATAATACGACAAATACAGAGAACCGAAAGTACTGACTTATAGAGCACTCACACGAGGCTCTTGCCTGACTGTTCGACAAAATCTATAAGGGCCCCATCATCGGCATGCAACCCCTCGGCAGGAAGGAATTGAATGGCCACGGTAGTGATCGTCGGATGTGGGGACATCGGCCAACGGGTGGCCCGACTCTATCAAAAACGCGGCGTTAAATTGCTCGGCGTAGTCCGCAGCGATAACAGCGCACGAAAACTTCGGAATCTCGGCATCGAATCGATGAGCCTGGATTTGGATGTGAACGGACCAGGAGATGGGCTGCCCACCGCGGACAGCACTATCCACTATTACGCTCCACCCCCCCGGGAAGGTCGGGGCGATCCCCGGCTGGAACGATTTCTTGCTGGTATCGATCCCGCCAAGCGGCCAAAGCGCATTGTTTACATCAGCACCAGTGCTGTCTATGGCCACTGTGACGGTGACTGGGTTGATGAAGACCGGGCGCCGAGCCCTGACACAGACCGTGGCCGGCGACGACTGGCAGCCGAACAAATACTGACCGAATGGTGTACCCGAAACGATGTGGAGTATGTGATTCTTCGCGTCCCCGGTATTTATGGTCCGGGGCGCCTACCCGTCAAGCGGTTAAAAAGTGGCGCCCCCATCGTAGATGAGAACGAAAGTTCCTATACCAACCGCATTCACGCCGACGATTTGGCCCAGATTTGCTTCGCGGCCGCCGACAAAGCACCCTCCGGACGGGTCTACAACGTCAGCGACGGTCACCCCACCACCATGTCCGATTACTTCCTGCGGGTCGCCGATCTTTTGGGCCTGGAACCACCGCCGACCATCAGCCTGGACGAAGCGCAGGAAGTCTTGAGCCCGGCCATGCTCTCGTTTCTTAACGAATCCAAACGGCTGGAAAACAAACGCATGGTGAAAGAACTCAAAGTCAAATTGAAATATCCCACCCTACGTGACGGCTTGCCGGCCTGCCTGAACGATTCGGAGTAAATATCGCCCTGTAGGTCAGATATCAAGCGAATCCCAAAGGCTGTCGATACGCCGCTTCACCGTCTCGTCCATGACAATGGGACGTCCCCAAACCCGGTCGGTCTCGCCTGGCCATTTATTGGTGGCGTCCATTCCCATTTTCCCCCCCAGACCCGGCACGGGCGAGGCAAAATCCAAATAATCGATGGGACTGTTTTCCACCAGGTGGATATCGCGAACCGGATCCATACGCGTGGTCAAGGCCCATATGACGTCTTTCCAGTCCCGCGCATTCACGTCTTCGTCCACCACAATGACGATCTTGGTATACATAAACTGCCGTAGAAACGACCACACACCCATCATCACGCGTTTGGCGTGGCCCGCGTACTGCTTTTTCATGCTGACCACGGCCAAACGATACGAGCAACCTTCCGGCGGCAGATAGAAATCCGTGATTTCCGGAAACTGCTTTTGCAGAATCGGCACGAAAACCTCGTTGAGCGCCATGCCCAAAATGGCCGGTTCATCCGGTGGACGACCGGTGTAGGTGCTGTGATAGATCGGTTGCTCACGGTGGGTGATGCGATCGATGGTGAACACCGGAAATGTCTCGGTTTCGTTGTAATAGCCAGTGTGATCGCCGAAAGGCCCTTCGACCGCCGTGTCATCGGGGTGGATGTGCCCTTCCAAAACGAACTCGGCACTTGCCGGCACCTGAAGATCCGAGCCCTTGCACTTAACCAACTCCGTGCGCGAGCCACGTAACAAACCGGCGAAAGCATACTCGGAAAGGGTATCGGGCACGGGGGTGACAGCCCCCAGAATCGTGGCCGGATCGGCCCCCAATGCCACGGCTAACGGGAACGGCTCGCCGGGATGCGCACGTTGCCAATCCTGAAAATCCAATGCCCCGCCGCGGTGGGAGAGCCAACGCATGATGACACGATTCGGTCCGATCACTTGCTGACGGTAGATACCCAAATTCTGCCGCGTTTTCTCGGGCCCGCGCGTGACCACCAGCCCCCAAGTGATGAGGGGACCCGCATCGCCTGGCCAGCAGGTCTGTATGGGTAAACGACCCAGATCCACCTCACTGCCTTCGATCACCACCCGCTGACACGGTGCCCGCCAGACTGTCTTCGGCGCCATATCCAGCGCTTTGCGCACGATGGGTAGCGCATTCCAGGCATCACGTACGCCGCGCGGTGGATCGGGTTCCTTCAAAAACGCCAAGACCCGGCCGATTTCATGAAGCGCTTCGGTATCATCCGCGCCCATGCCCAAAGCCACTCGGCGTTGGGTTCCGAACAAATTGGCCAGCACCGGGATATTCGATCCTTTCGGCTGCTCGAACAGGATCGCCGGCCCGCCATCGCGCAAAACGCGATCGCAAATTTCGGTCATCTCCAGGTTCGGATCCACCGGAACACTGATCCGTTTGAGCTCGCCCAACTGTTCCAGTCGCGACATAAAATCGCGCAGATCTTTGTATTTCATTGAATTGACAGGTCCTTTCAAGCCAGCCCCGATACGATGCGGATTATCACAACCCGCTTGACAGCAAACGTTACCGCGCGATCGGATATCACGGCTAAAATAGCTTCTCTTAAGCGCAAGGGGTATCTTCTCCCGTATGGGCCTCCGTTTTACCAAAATGCACGGCTTGGGTAACGATTTCGTGGTTATCGACGGCGTGCACCAGCGCGTGAACTTGAACGCTGAACAAATCCGATCCATTGCCGACCGGCATTTTGGCGTGGGTTGCGATCAACTCCTGCTGGTCGAACCGGCCAGTGCCCCCGGCGCCGATTTCCGCTATCGGATCTACAACGCCGATGGCCGGGAAGTCGAGCAATGCGGCAACGGCGCCCGCTGCTTCGCCCGTTTTCTTCTGGACCACGGTCTGAGCGATAAGTCCGTCATTCCCGTTCAAACGGCCGCCGGGCTCATTGAGCTCTATCCCGAAGGCGAGATGGTGCGGATTAACATGGGCGTGCCATCACTGGAACCGGAGCAAGTGCCCTTCAATGCACCAGGGCGCCGCATTGAATATACCCTTGCCGTGGGCGATGAGACCCTGACCCTCGGGGTGGCGGGAATGGGTAATCCGCACGCGGTGTTACCGGTTAACGATATCGATACCGCACCGGTGGATACCCTCGGCCCGAAATTGGAACACGATGTCCACTTTCCCAGCCGGGTCAATGTGGGATTTATGCAAGTCATCTCGCGCGACCACATCCGTTTGCGCGTTCACGAGCGCGGTGTGGGCGAAACACTGGCCTGCGGCACCGGCGCCTGTGCCGCGGTGGTGGTCGGCCGTTTGTGGGAAAAGCTGAACGAGGAAGTTCGGGTGAGCCTCCCGGGAGGTGATTTAACAATTCGATGGGCCGGCGAGGGAGAGCCTGTCTGGATGAGCGGGCCAGCGGTGACCGTCTTCGAAGGCGAACTGGCCTGACATTGAAACACCGGATAAGACATGGAGCATGATGGATAACCAAGCCAACGAGCGCAAAGAAATCGATGCGGATGAAAGCGCACAATTCATCGAATTTTTACGCCGCCATCCCGATTTCCTGCTGCAACAACCGGAGCTGCTCGGCCAACTCGAAATACCCCATGCCACCCACGGCGCCACCTCCTTGATCGAACGTCAGGTCGGTGTGCTGCGCGATCGAAACCGGCAACTGGAATCCACCCTGGATGAGCTGTTCAGCCAGGCACGCAACAACGAGTCACTGGTCGAACGGGTCCACCGCCTGGCGCTGACCCTGATTGAAGCGACTGACTTGACGAGCGCGCTGGCGGCCATCATCGGCGGCCTTCGCCAAACCATCGGTGCCGACGAGGTGACGTTAGCACTGCCGGCGGCCTGGGCCGAAGGGCAAGAGCTCGAAGAGCTCAGACCGCTGGATACCCAATGGCCGTCCGAACTTGCGCAGCTCTGCGAATCCGATCAACCCCGCTGCGGGGTCTTTCAGGCCACGACGATCCAATACCTGTTTGGCGAGCGAGCAGAGCACGTATCCTCCGCGGCGATCATCCCCATGCGAATCGATGATGAACCGGTCGTGATCGCGTTGGGGGGCCACGAGGCCGAGCGTTTCTCCGAAGAGATGGGCACCCTGTTTTTATCACGCGTGAGCGAATTGGTGAGCGCGGCCCTGCGAACCCGCCGGTGGTAAATGGACGCGCAGGCTCGCGACCAACGCTGCGCTTATCTGGACCAACTGCGAATCGAACGACAGCTCTCGCATCGCACCGTTGAAAGCTACGCCCGGGACCTTATGCTGGTGGAAGCCCACTGCGGTCGGGTTGCTGTTGCCGATTGGGGCGCCTTGCGCCGCCACCACGTTCAAGACTTACTCGCCCACCAGCATCGGCGGGGTCTTTCGCCGCGCAGCCTGCAACGGCTCTTGTCCGCGCTGCGCGGCCTATATCGATATCTGATCCGGGAAGGTTGGGCGGCGCACAACCCGGCCGAGGGGGTGCGGGCACCACGCCAACGACCCGCTCTTCCAAAAGCGCTGGATCCGGACAGTGTCGATCGGTTGTTAAGCCTCCCGCCAGGAGCGCAGACACCCTTGCTGATCCGAGATCTGGCGGTCACCGAGCTCATCTACTCCTGTGGGCTGCGCTTGGCCGAGACTGTGGCACTGAACTTGGGCGATCTCGAGCTTGCTGCCGGCGAAGCGCGGGTGACCGGCAAAGGGAACAAGACTCGGGTGGTACCCATAGGCGAGTTCGCACGCCGGGCCCTTAAACGATGGTTCACCATCCGCAGTGAATGGGTCGCCGCCGGCGAACAGGCGGTATTCATCAGTCAACGTGGCAACCGGCTCTCAGCCCGCAGCGTTCAGTCCCGTCTTGAGAAGTTGACCCAACGGCAAGGATTGGATCGCCACATCTCCCCGCACATGCTTCGCCACTCCTTCGCCACCCATCTGCTGGAATCCTCCGGTGACCTTCGTGCCGTTCAGGAACTGCTCGGTCACACCAGCATCAGCACCACACAGGTTTATACCCACCTGGATTTTCAACACCTTGCCCAGGTCTACGACAACGCCCACCCCCGAGCCCGCAAGCGCACCAGAAGACAGCACGACTAGGGCCGGGATCATGTACAATTTGCCGCCTAAGCACCCCTTGATGATTTAAACGCTCGCCGGATGGCCGACGGGCTTGCGGAGGCTTGCCGTGCAACAATTTCATGGAACCACTATCCTGTCGGTCCGCCGCGACGGACGAGCGGCCATGGCCGGTGACGGCCAAGTGTCCATGGGCGACACCGTTATGAAAGGGAACGCTCGCAAAGTTCGCCGTCTGTTCCGCGATAGCGTCATTGCCGGTTTCGCCGGCGGAACAGCCGATGCATTCACGCTCTTCGAGCGATTCGAGGGGAAACTGGAAGCGCACGGCGGGCAGCTCGCGCGCGCCGCCGTTGAGTTGGCCAAAGATTGGCGGACCGACCGCATGCTGCGCCGGCTCGAAGCGCTGATGTGCGTGGCCGATGCTCAAACCTCGCTCATCATCTCGGGCAACGGTGATGTGATCGAGCCGGAACAGGACATCATGGCCATCGGCTCGGGCGGCCAGTATGCCTTGTCGGCGGCGCGGGCGTTGGCGTTCAACACCGACCTGTCGGCCCGCGATATCGTGGAGAAGTCGCTCCATATCGCCGCGGATATTTGTGTTTACACCAACCATAATTTGACCATTGAAGAAATCGGGTAACACGGGTCCGCTTTCCTCTCTTCTCAGAGCGTGCGCCGCACGCAGGTAAGTCGCCATGTCCTACATGACACCACGGGAAATCGTCGAGGAACTCGACAAACACATCGTCGGCCAGAATTCCGCCAAGCGGGCAGTGGCAATTGCGCTGAGAAATCGTTGGCGGCGGCAACAGGTCGCCGAACCTTTGCGGGGAGAAATCACCCCCAAGAACATCCTCATGATCGGCCCCACCGGTGTGGGTAAGACCGAGATCGCGCGCCGCTTGGCGAAGCTGGCCAAAGCGCCATTTTTAAAGGTGGAAGCGACCAAGTTCACTGAAGTCGGTTACGTCGGCCGGGAAGTTGACTCGATCATCCGCGACCTGGCGGACATGGCGTTCAAGATGACCCGGGAGCAGGCCATCGAAACCATGCGTTTCCGAGCCGAGGAAGCCGCCGAAGAGCGTATTTTGGATGCTCTCCTGCCGCAGCCCCGGGCACCCTACGGCGGCGCCGAATCGACGGTCAGCGAGGACACCCGACAGAAAATGCGCAAGAAGCTGCGGGAAGGTGATTTCGACGAGAAAGAAATTGAAATCGACACCCAAGGCAGTTCCATGGGGGTGGAGATCATGGCGCCGCCGGGCATGGAAGAACTCACCGGGCAGCTTCAATCCATGTTTCAAAACCTGGCCGGATCCATTTCCACGCGGCAGCGGCGGATGAAAGTGAAAGACGCTTTCAAGCTGTTAACGGACGAGGAAGCACTGAAGATGGTCAACGAGGACGACCTGAAAGTCCAGGCCATCAAAAACGTGGAGGAGAACGGCATCGTCTTCGTCGACGAAATCGACAAAGTCTGCCGTCGCTCGGATATCACCGGGAGCAGCGGCGCCGATGTCTCGAGAGAGGGTGTCCAACGCGACCTCCTGCCGTTGGTCGAAGGCTGCTCGGTTAGCACCAAATATGGCATGGTGAGAACCGACCATATCCTGTTTATCGCCTCGGGCGCTTTTCATCTCGCCAAGCCGTCCGACTTGATCCCTGAACTCCAGGGAAGACTCCCCATCCGGGTGGAACTAGAACCGCTGCGAATCGAGGATTTCGTTCGCATCCTGACCGAGCCCGATGCATCCCTGACCCGGCAATACCAATCCTTGCTGGAAACCGAGGGGGTCACACTCCAATTTCAACCCGAGGGGGTCAACCGAATTGCCGAGGTGGCGTACCAAGTCAACGAGCGGACCGAGAATATCGGCGCCCGTCGCTTACACACTGTGATGGAACGGTTGTTGGAATCGGCTTCCTTCGAGGCTTCCGACCGTTCGGGTACCACGGTGACCGTCGATGCCGCATTCGTCGACGCATCTTTGGGCGATATCGCCAAAGATGAAGACCTCAGTCGCTATATTTTGTAACCGCCACGACATGGCCGCAGTGTATTGAGATTGTCCAAGATGAGCAGCAAGCCGACGCCCCGCCCGACACGGATCACGTTGCACCAACGCTCCCGACTGCTGGAGGTCGCCTTCGACACCGGCGAAACCTTCTCGATGAGCTGCGAGTACCTGCGGGTTTTCTCGCCTTCAGCGGAAGTGCGGGGACATGGCCCCGGCCAGGAAGTGCTTCAAATCGGCAAAGAAAATGTCAACATCACCCGCATTGACCCGGTGGGGCATTACGCTGTTCGACTACATTTCGATGACGGCCATCACACTGGATTGTACTCCTGGAGCGTACTGTACGAGTTGGGAACACAACAAAGCGCCAATTGGAATACTTATTTGCAACGATTAAAGGCCGCGGGACATCAGCGCAAAGGCGAATAAAGCCATCAAACGGGCGGGGCCGAGGCCACCCCGGATGAACGAGCGGCGCCGACGCATCACCTTCGGCAGAGGGACAGCGAAATGAGCGATCAAGACGATTCGCATTCCGACCAAACCCATTTTGGTTTCGAGCAGGTACACCGAGCCGACAAGCAACACCGGGTCCGCGAAGTCTTCGATTCGGTGGCTCCCCGCTATGATCTGATGAACGATTTGATGTCGTTCGGCCTTCACCGGCTGTGGAAACGCTTTACGGTCAATTTGGCCGCGGTGCGCCCCGGTGAGACGGTGCTCGATCTCGCCGGCGGCACCGGGGATTTGGCGCGCCAATTCGCCAAACGGGTCGGACGCGACGGCCATGTCATTTTGTCCGACATCAACCAGGCCATGCTCTCCCGCGGCCGGGAGCGGATGATCGACCACGGGGTATTGGGCAACATGGGTTTCATGGTGGCCAATGCCGAAAAACTGCCCATCCGGGACGCAGCGGCGGATTGCATCACCATCGCGTTCGGCCTTAGAAACGTCACCGAACAGAACGCGGCGTTGGCCGAAATGTACCGCTGTTTGAAACCCGGCGGGCGGGTGCTGATTTTAGAGTTCTCGACCCCCGCAATCGCCGCCTTGCGCCCCGCCTATGACTGGTATTCGTTCAACGTTCTGCCGCGAATGGGGCGCCTAGTGGCGGATGATGCTGACAGTTACCGCTACCTCGCCGAAAGCATTCGGATGCATCCCGACCAGCAGACCATGAAACACATGATGGAAGAAGCCGGTTTCGAGAACTGTCAATACTTCAACCTCTCCGGCGGGATCGTCGCCATCCATCGCGGTTACCGGATATGACCCATCGAGGCCCTCAGTGCTGAGCAACGATAGCCCGGTTCTGGCCGCGGTGGAGCAAGCGCTCAACGCCGCCATCGGCCAAAGCCCCAGTGCCATGAATATTTGCCGAGGCTTATCCGGAAAGCGGCTGCAGTTGCATTTTGCCGACCTGGATATGGACCTGTTTCTGGTATCCCATGGCCACAACGTCCAAGTGTTGCGACGGTTAGACCAACCGGCACAGACCTGCCTCTCCGGAAGTACCCTGGCCCTGACGCTCATGGGTTTAACCGAAACCCGGCCCGGTGCGCTGTTTTCGGGTGAAGTCCGAATCAGCGGCGATGTGGAAACCGGTCAGCGTTTTCAGAAACTGTTGCGCCTTGCGGCACCGGACTGGGAAGCGCTGTTGGCCCGCGTCACCGGCGATGTGGTCGCGCATCAAGTGGGCGAGGGCGTGCGTGGCGTGGCTCGCTGGCTGAAGCAAAGCCTGAAGGCCGTGGGGGAAGACCTATCGGAGTACTTGCAGTACGAAACCGGCGAAATCCCGGACGTTGGCGAGTTGGGTGAATTCGTTCGCGACGTCGACCAGCTGCGGGATGACACCGAGCGCCTCGAAGCACGGCTTGAACGCATCGAGAAAACCTTGTCCGAGAACCAAGAAGCCGACTCATGATTGGGCACACGCCAATATTTCGTATCCTCCAGGCTGGGCGCGTGATTCTGCGTCATCGACTCTACGAGGCTGCGTTCCTCATCCCTATCTTGGCCCCTTACGCCAAACTGCAATATTTGCTGCCGTGGCACTGGTTCTCGACGCCGGAGCCGCCGCTGGCCGTTCGCATCCGGCTGACGCTGGAAGAACTGGGCCCGGTCGCCATCAAAATGGGACAGGCCTTATCTACTCGACGCGATTTGCTGCCGCTGGATGTGGCCGACGAGTTGGCCAAACTCCAAGACCGCGTCCCGCCCTTTCCCGGCCATATCGCCAGACGAATCATCGAAGAAGCCTATGGTTCTCCCCTGGAGCAGGTGTTTTCGCAGTTCGATGAAAACGCCTTGGCTTCCGCCTCCATCGCCCAGGTTCACTTAGCCCGGCTTGTCAAAGACGACCGGGAAGTGGTGGTGAAAGTTCTGCGGCCCGGGGTTGAGGAGCAGATCCGCCGCGACCTGCGCGTGATGTATCTCATGGCCCGGCTCATCGAGCGATTCCTGCCCGACGGTGATCGACTCCGCGCCCAGGAAGTCATTGCCGACTATGAGAAAACCATTCTAGATGAGCTCGATTTGGTCCGCGAAGGCGCTAACGCCACCCAGACCCGGCGCAATTTTCAGGACCGACCGATCCTTTACGTACCGGAAGTTTTCTGGGATTGGACGCGACGAACCGTGTTAGTGACCGAGCGAATTCATGGCGTACCCATCAGCGACCTCGAAACGCTGCGCGCTCGGGGCGTCAACCTCAAATACTTGGCCGAACGGGGCGTGGAGATTTTCTTCACCCAGGTGTTTCGACACAATTTCTTCCATGCCGACATGCATCCCGGCAATATCTTCGTAGATACTAGCACCCCCCAAAAGCCGGGTTATTTGGCAGTGGATTTCGGCATTGTCGGTAGCCTGAGCAAAGAAGATCAGCAGTACATCGCCCACAACATTTACGCATTTTTCAACGGAGATTACCGCCGTGTTGCGGAGTTGCACGTCAGTTCCGGCTGGGTTGCCGAACATACGCGACCGGAAGAACTCGAATCGGTCATTCGCACGCTGTGCGAACCGATTTTGTATCGCCCGTTCAGTGAGATCCCATTCAGCCAACTGCTGTTGCGCTTGTTCGAAATTGCCAGACGCTTCGACATTCAAGTGCAGCCGCAGCTGATACTACTCCAAAAAACGCTGGTTCAAATTGAGGGCCTGGGACGTCAGCTCTATCCCGAGCTGGATCTGTGGACCACCGCCAAACCGTTTATGGAACGATGGATGCACGAGCAACTGGGCTTACGCGGGGTCGTGGGCAAAGTCCGGGACAATCTTCCGGAAATGATGAACACGCTCCCGACGCTGCCGCTGACCGTGGATCGTGCGCTGAAAAGCCTTCATGCGGCGGAGCAACGCCAACAGGTGCTCGAACAACAACTGGAAAATGTGGACCAACAATTAAAAAGAAACGGCCGCCGGGGCGTACTTGCGATTGTCGGTGGAACACTGGTGGTCAGTGCGGCCATTTTGATGGGATTGGACGAGATCACACCCCGATGGTGGCTGGAAACGCCGTTTTCGACCTGGGTTTTAGGAACCGCTGGCGCACTTTGTCTGGTGGCCGCTTGGCCCAACAACTAGCGTTGTTCGCCCGCAGCGCTTAGTTGGCCATCAGCACGTGTCGCAACGCCACAGCGCCTAACAGAATCAGCAGCGAGATTAGCCAAAACACAATAAACGCCATCAACGAGCGCCGCGCTCGCTGTCGTTCCATCCAGGTTCGAGGTCGCACCCCGCGCCAGGCAAAAACCAACTTGGCCGCCAGATTGACGCTGACCACGTTAACCGCCAACAACAGTCCGGCACCAAGCGCCAGCGGCCACTGCCCGGTACCCAGCAACAGCCCCAACACCGTGGCCGGCGGCAACAAGGCGACAGCGACCATCACACCCACCAGCACGGACGACACGCCGGTGGTCATAGACAAGGCGGCCGCCGCGCCAGAAGCCAAGGCCAAGGCCACCCCGTCCAGGCCAACATCCGTGCGCGCCAGCACTTCCAAACTGCCAAGTGGCGTGGACCACATCAACCCGACAACAAACGCAATGGCAATGGCCAGCAGTAGACCGGTGAATGTGGTCCGGAGCGCCGTCGCCGCCAAATGATGATCGCCAATGGCGGTGGCCAGCGCCAGTGCTAGGTTTGGCCCCAACAACGGCGCAATCAGCATCGCCCCAATGACGACGGCGACGTTGTCGCTGATCAATCCGACGGCCGCCACCACACTGGACAGCGCCACCAACCCCAGAAAGCTCAGATCCAACCGCGCACTGCGTTCCATTTCTTCGATCAGCTCTTCGCGGGTGGTCTTTGATGCCTCCTGTGCCGCAACCTCCCCTGCCGGGCGCGGCAAAACGGCCTCCACCGGCAATAGCAAAATGCGGGAGCCCTCACTCGCACCGAGCACTTTTTGCAGCCCGTCGAGCAGCGCCTGTGTACACTCATCGGTGACCAAGATTCGCACGCACACCCGCCCGCCCGTTTCATCGGCCTGAAGCACCCATGAGTCAATCACTTGTCGTTGCTCAGCCAAGCCCTGCACGGTGTCTTGATAACCTTGTTCAGTGACAACTTCAATCAGATGCATGGGTTTGTATTCCAGATCATCAGGAGGACGACAGAGAAACAGGAATTGAAGCGCGCTTCAGGAACGTTGTAGGGCTGCTTCCACTGCGTGGCGCTGCTCCGGGCCGAGTAGGATCTCAATCAGGGCCAGAGAAAAATCCATCGCGGTTCCCGGACCTCGCGAAGTGATAATGGGACCATCCCGCACCACCGGCTGCTCAAGATACATCAGCCCAGGCACCGCTGCCGGCTTCAAAAAACCCGGGTAGCTGGTGGCCATTTTTCCCGCCAGCAAGCCCGCCTCGGCAAGAACTTTCGGCGCCGCGCAGATCGCTGCCACGTATTTTCCGGCCGCAATCATCTCCCGCAACAGGGGCAGAATCCGATGATCTCGCGCAAGGCGCTCGGCACCTTGGGCGCCACCGGGCAGCACCACCATGTCGTAAGAATCGGCCAAGGCCTCATCGAGGGTTTGGTCCGGAACAAGCATCACACCCCGGCTCGCCCGAACCGGGCCGGAGACCAGCCCAGCGCTGACCACGACCACCCCCGCACGCCGAAGCAGGTCGATGATGGTCACCGCCTCGAGCTCCTCACAACCTTCGGCCAAGGGAACGAGAACCTGTGTCATGGTGAGGGTTCCTGCTGAAACCGTATCGCGTCCTGCAACGATATCAACTCCACCCCCTGCGCGCACAACTGGGGTAAGGCGGTTTCCAAGTAGGCCAACGTTTCCGGATAAGGATGTCCGATACCGACCGACACGCCGTTCTGCCGGCCCAAGGCGACCAATCGCTCGAACTCGCGCTGGATGGCATCGTCATCGCGGACATGATCTAAGAACACGTCTCGGCGAGTGTGCGGAATCTTGGCCGACGCCGCGGCGGCCATCGCCACACTTTCTGGCGTGGTGTAACTATCGACGAAAAATAGGGATTGATCTTGCAATTCTTCCATCAACCAGCCCATGGGCTCGCGATGACGCGTGAGCAGGCTTCCCATGTGCGTATTCAGCCCATGGACCGCGGGTAGTGATTTTAGATTCTCACGCACGATCTCACGAAAGTGGCTCTCGCTCATCTTCATCGTGAGCCCGCCCGGACCAAGCGCCGCACCGGTTTGCGGCTGTAGAGGCAAATGCAGCAGAACTTCTTTACCCGCGTTGCGAGCGGCAGCGGCAAGTGCGGCGGCGTGAGGCCGGTGTGGCAGGAATGCCAGTGCCACAGGCCCCGGTAACGCCACAGACCGCATGCCCAGGGTGGAGTTCTGACCGAGATCGTCAATGATGACAGCAACCCGCGCACGCGCCGACCCCGGGCCTGACGGCACAGGACAGCTTGCCTGCGCAGACGGCGGTGACCACCCCACAACCAGCAGCACCGCGAACAGCGCGCCCGCCCATTGTCTGCGGTTACATACAAAAAGCGACATGAGCCAGGTGCCGGCTATTTCTGCCCCTGATACAGGCTCAGCCCTTTCAGCAATACCAATGCCTCGTAAAGCTGATAGTCCGATTCCACCAATCCGTTGTCGCCATTGTTGCGGCGAGGTTGGTCATCCTCGCCGTCCGGTTCGAGCCGGCCAGCGAGATCCGCTTCCCGCACGAAACCTGCACTGTCCGTTTCGACGGTACTGACTTTGAGTCGCTGTAGAGGCACGTCCGGAACAATGCCCTCGGCCTGGATGGAACGACCGCCCGGTGTGTAGTAGCGCGCCGTGGTCAACTTGATGGCATCGCCATCGGGCAGAGGTAATATCGTCTGGACCGATCCCTTACCAAAGGTATCGGTCCCCATCACAATCGCCCGCCGGTTGTCTTGTAAAGCGCCGGCGACAATCTCGGAAGCCGATGCAGACCCCCCGTTCACGAGCACGATCAGCGGCGCGCCATCGAGCGATTCCCCGGGTTTGGCGTAGTAGTCCTGCCGGGCACTGGCCTCACGACCTTGCGTATAAACCACCAGACCACCATCTAAGAACACGTCTGCCACTTCAACCGCGGCCGTCAGTAGCCCGCCTGGGTTGTTTCTAAGATCCAATACCGCGCCAGTTAACGGGCCGTTGTTTTCCTTCTCCAGTTTTGCCAACGCTTTGCGCAGATCCTTCGCCGCTTCGTTGCGAAATTGAGTCACCCTTAGATAACCGTAACCCGGCTCCAACAAACGCCGCTTGACGCTTTGAACGTTAATGACGGCTCGAGTGACAGTGACGGTGAACGGCGCATCGCGCCCCTCACGCACAATGGTCAACTTGATTTTGCTACCGGGGGTGCCACGCATGAGTTGCACGGCTTCGTTCAAACTCAAACCTTTTACCTGTTGATCGTCGAGACGAATGATCAGATCCCCGGCTTGCAATCCAGCCTGTGCGGCAGGGGTGTCATCGATGGGTGCGACGACTTTGACGAAACCATCCTCCATCTGGACTTCGATCCCCAGGCCGCCAAAACGGCCACTGGTATTGATCTGCATCTCTTCGAATTCGTCGACATCCAGATACGCCGAGTGCGGATCCAAGCCTGCCAGCATGCCCCGAATGGCGCTCCGCAGAAGGGTTTGATCGTCGATTTCTTCAACGTACTCCGCCTTCACTCTCTCGAGAATCTCAGTGAAGTTGCGAATTTCGTCGATAGGAACCGATTCGGACTTGGGCCGATCGGCTAACACAGAATGCGCGAAGGTCAGCCAAACGCCGATTAATACGCCAATAAAAAGCAGCAAACCGCTGCGGGTACGATTCAACATTATCTAATCGTCTCCGAAACCAAATGATCGCGACGCAAAAAACGTCGGCATCACGCCTATATGAGCGTGTCGGCTCCATCCATCACAATGCCACAATCCATTGCGTAAGAACGCTTCCTTCGTGCTTGCCGTAACTCAGGCGGTGGCGTCGCTCACCTCGTTGTCAAGCGCCGCTGGGACCCAGGCAGAACAGCAGCACAGCCCTTCCGTTTTAAGACAGCGGCGCCGGCGCATTCATTGTGATCCGCGCATTTGCAACCACTCGCGTCCATCATTGTCCTTATTCGTTAAAAAAATGTCCATTTGCGAGTCAGGAGCGCGAAGCGGAAAGCCAAATTTCCGGATTCTGTGGCCTGGAACCCTGGCGGATCTCAAAATATAGCGCCGGCTCCGAACGGCCCCCGCTATCACCAACCCGAGCAATCAGTTCACCACGAGAAACCCAATCGCCTGCCGATTTGTAGAGTGCCTGGTTGTGTCCGTACAGACTCAGGTAGTCATGCCCGTGATCGACGATCACAACCAAACCATAGGCAGGCAACCACTCCGCGAACACCACCTGACCACGGGCCACGCTTCGAACCTCTGTGCCCGCTTCGGCAGCGATCAATATGCCGCGCCATTGCAAGCGGCCCTCCCGCCTTGCCCTCCCGAAATGAGCCACCACCTGACCGTCGGCAGGCCACTCGAGTTTTCCACGAAGCTTCTGGAAATCGTCTTCTCGGCCCAGTTCTTTTGGAATATCGGCCAAACTGCTTCGAATTGAGGCCAAAAGATCTTCGAGCCGTGCTTGATCGGACAAAAACACATCGAGTTGTTGCTCGCTGTCCGTAAGCGATTTCTTCAGCGCCGAATACGCGATCGCCCGCTCAGCCCGTTCTTTTTCAAATCGATCATGCGCCACCAACTGACGATCCCGCAGTTGATCAAGATGGACTTTCTCGGCCCGAAGCCGGGTCTCGACATCGGCCAACGCACGAAGCCGGTTGTTCAATTCGGTCAGCCGCTCCGCTTGCGCCTTGGAGAAATAGTCGTAGTAGACCAAGGCGCGCCCGACCGCGGCCGGCTCTTGTTGATTCAGCAGCAGTTTGAGGCGCGGTTGTTGGCCAAGTGCGTAGGCCGCCCGTAGTTGGTGGGTGAGCTGTGCCCGGTCCTGCGCCAAGTGACGGCGAAGACCATCACGCTCCGCCTCCAGCGCCGTCAGTCGCCGCTTGGCGGCGGCCGCATCGCGTTCGGTGATTTCCAGTGCGGCTGCCGCTTTGGCGACGCGCTTCTCCGCCGCCTGAAGCGTGGACACGGAGCGATCCATCGCGTGACGATCCTGGGAAAGCTGCTGCTGTAGATCGGCGATCCGTGCCTTCAGTTCACGCAGCTGCTCGGCGGTGGCCTCCGCTCCCCCCGTGGCCGGCAGCATCAAGAGCAGCGCCAAGCTCCCGGGGATGATGACCGACCTAAACGGAAAGCGGGACGCTTCGAAGATTCGTCGCCCGCGATCAGCCCTGTCGTTCGACATGATCAGACCCATCATCCATCGCTTGGTGAAAATTCGATACATCATCTCACAACTGGACCACGGCGCGACTGCGTATAGAAACCCAACTCGAACGCCGCCAACCGGGATCCACCGCTGCAGATCAAGGTTGGACGCCTGAGTTTCCCGGCCGGGATAACAATGGGAAGGCACGGATGATTCACATCACGGTAGCGGTTTATACTGTGCGCCCCATAGCGGAGGGGATATTCTTCCGTGGCCTTCGGAACGGTGAAAAATGTCGCAACTTTTGCAATTTGTTGGAAATCACCCCTATCTGGTTGGCGCCTTTACCTTGGTGCTGCTGGCATCCCTGACCTTAGAGTTGAGTCGGCTGATTCGCTTGCGGCGGATCGAACCAGTCGAAGCGGTCCAGATGCTAAACCGGGAGAATGCGGCGGTGATCGACATTCGGGATATGGGTGATTTCAAGAAAGGTCACATCATCGACGCGGTAAACGCCCCCGAACGACACTTGGATGAGCATCTCGATCGCTTGGCGGAGATCAAGCCGCGCCCCGTCATAGTTTGCTGCAGCACCGGCTTAAGTGCCGGCCGCGTCGCCAGTCGTTTGTCAAAAGCCGGTTTCGCGAAGGTTTACATACTCAAGGGTGGTATTCAGGCATGGCGCGAGGCTAATCTGCCACTGGATTGACGGTGGTTGAAGGCACACGCCCCTACAGGGCCGGAACCCGCTAAACGGAAGGAAATTTTAGGACCACGAACGGACGGGGATACCAGAGATGGATCTTGATAGCCCCAGAAACGAACCACGGCCTCAAACAGACCTTCTGATCGAACGAGATTCGATCCTGGCGACCGGCGGCCGTTCGAAGCCCGCATTCGAACCAATCATTCATTTAACGAGCGAGATCTGACATGGCAACCGCACATCCGAACAACGGCAACGCCGGCGAAAACACCAAACGTCAGCTGCAACTCCAAAGAATCTACGTCAAAGATGCCTCGTTCGAAGCGCCGAGCGTACCATCAGCCTTCCTTAACCAGGTCAATCCCAACATTCAGGTGGACTTGGATCACCAGGTCGACGAACTGACCAACAACCAATATCAGGTGGTCCTGCGCATCACCGTCACCGCGACGCACGAAGAAAAAACCGTTTTCCTTGCCGAAGTCCATCAGGCCGGCCTGTTTCGGATCGAAGGGCTCAATCCACAGGAAATGGGCGCAGTCCTCGGCGCGTACTGTCCCAATACATTATTCCCTTATGCCCGGGAGGCCATCTCCTCCCTGGTCAGCCGCGGCGGCTTCCCTCAACTGTTGTTGGCCCCGGTCAACTTCGATGCGCTTTACGCGCAACGTCTGCAGCAATCCCCCAAAGCCGGGACGTCTTAAACCCATGAATTCACCCATCGCAGTCCTGGGCGCCGGTTCATGGGGTACCGCCCTGTCGATCCATCTGGCCCGACGGGGACGCGAAGTCCGGCTCTGGGGGCACCACCGGGATCATATTCGACAACTGAGCCAAGATCGGGAAAACCGGAAATATCTCCCGAGCTACGCATTTCCCAACGATCTGAACCCGGTCGAAAACCTGGAACAGGCGATTGACGGATGCCGCGAGATTCTCATTGTCGTACCCAGCCACGCGTTTCGCGCCCAGCTGGAGCGATTACAGCCAATCTGGCCAGAACAGGGTCGATTGATCTGGGCAACCAAGGGTTTCGAGCCCGGCACCGGCACTTTACTCAGCGATATTGCCCAATCTGTATTGGGTGATATTCCCATGGCGGTGATTTCCGGCCCGACCTTCGCGGCCGAAGTGGCCGGTGGCTATCCGGCGGCACTCACTGTGGCCTCCCGTGATCCAGACTACGCCATGGCGGTGGCCACGACCCTCCACGATGGTCGTTTCCGCGCCTATACCTCGACCGACATCATCGGTGTGCAAGTCGGCGGTGCAGTGAAGAACATCATGGCCATCGCCACCGGCGCTTCAGACGGCCTGGGTTTCGGCGCCAACACGCGGGCCGCGTTGATCACCCGGGGGCTCGCCGAAATCATGCGTTTCGGGCTCCGCTTGGGTGGCCGGCAGGAGACGTTCATCGGCTTGGCCGGCGTGGGTGATCTGGTTCTAACCTGTACCGACGATCAGTCCCGGAACCGACGAATGGGATTGGCGCTGGCGGAAGGCTTGAGCATCGAGGCTGCCAGCCAGCGCATCGGGCAAGTCGTGGAGGGGGTGAAGGCGACCCAGGCCGTGTGGCACCGGGCGAGAGAACTGACGGTGGATATGCCCATCACAGAGCAACTCTATCGGGTGCTCTACGAAGGCTTAACGCCCCGATCGGCCGTGGAATCGCTGACCAGTGGCGAAGCCAAACCTGAAGCCAGCTGACCACGCACACTAGGCGCCATGGGTAAAACCCTGCTGTCGCCAAGCCTCATAGACCACGATCGCCACCGCATTGGATAGATTTAAACTGCGACTGTCCGGCCGCATGGGGATTCGCATCACCCGATCCGATGGCAGTGAAGTCAACACATCCGTCGGCAAACCGGCGGTCTCGGAACCGAACAAAAGCGCTTGGCCGGGGCGAAAACGGGCTTGATCGTAGCGTCGCCCACCGCGAGTGGAAAACGCCATCAGGTCCACAGGGCGAACGGTATCCAGAAATGACTCAAGCGTCGGGTGCTCGCGAACGGCGGCGAACTCATGGTAGTCCAACCCAGCTCGCTTCAGTCGACGTTCGTCCAAGTCAAAACCCAACGGGTGAATTAGATGCAGACTCGCCCCGGTATTCGCGCAAAGCCGAATCACGTTGCCGGTGTTGGGTGGAATCCGAGGCTGGAATAGAACAATGTGGAACACGATCCGGATAAGCCGTCTTTTCGCTACAATAGGGTTCGACTGAAATCACGTGAACAAACAGACAATGCATACCTCAAGCGATGATCCGCTGACGGTCGACTTCTGTGGTCTGAAACTGGCCAACCCGCTGGTCTTGCTATCCGGTTGCGTCGGGTTCGGCGAAGAATACACACGTGTCGCCGGCTTTTCCAACGCCGATGTGGGCGCAATCTGCCTCAAAGGCACAACAGCCACTGCGCGGCTCGGCAACCGTCCACACCGAATTTATGAAACCCCCGCCGGCATGCTCAATGCCATCGGACTTCAAAATCCAGGGGTTCAGGCGGTCATCGACGACATTTTGCCCTCGCTCAATTTCGACGAAACTCGTTTCGTCGCCAACGTTTCGGGATCGACCGTGGAAGAGTACGAAGAGGTCACCCGCCTGTTCGATGATTCATCAGTGGATGCCATTGAGATCAACATCTCGTGTCCGAACGTGAAAGAAGGTGGCGTTGCGTTCGGCAACAGCCCGGACATGTCCGCCCGTGTGGTTGCGGCCTGTCGCGCAGCGACCTCCAAACCACTCATCACAAAACTATCGCCCAATCAAACAGATATCGCCGAAAATGCGCGACGCTGTATCGAAGCCGGGAGTGACGCATTCTCCGTCATCAACACCTTGCAGGGAATGGCAATTGATGCGGAAACCCGTCGCCCCATTCTCGGCAACGTTCAAGGCGGGCTTTCAGGCCCCGCGATCAAACCCGTCGCATTGCTCAAAGTTCATCAGGTCTATCAAGTCTGCCGACCGCACGGTATCCCCATCATCGGTCAAGGCGGGGTTATCAGCGCGACCGATGCCATAGAATTCCTGATTGCCGGCGCCAGCGCCATCGGCATCGGCACAGCCCTGTTCTATGATCCACTCGTGTGTCACAAGATCTGCGAAGGACTTCGAGCCTACCTTACTCGCCACAAACTGACGCACATCTCCGAGTTAGTGGGCAGCCTAAAATGGGCAGGCCAGACAGCCTGAATAAAAAATTTAATGTCTCGCCACGCAATTCGGTGCATACTAGCGAAGCTGTCAAGCAAAACCGCTGCTTGGCGCAGGCGTCGCTTCACCCCGTGGTGCGGCTTCGTATGGTACCGGACGACGGTCTCGTGATCCTCCCGGTGATTTACGCTGATCAGCCCTGATTGGCGCGTTTTTTATTTTCGGAATAGTGTTTTATGTCCAAATCAATTTACGTAGGCAACATCCCCTTCACCACGACCGAAGAGGAGTTGCGGGACTTGTTCTCAGCCCATGGTTCTGTGCTGTCCGTCAAACTCGTTTCTGATCGGGAAACCGGTCGTCCCCGTGGTTTCGCTTTCGTGGAAATGGAATCCGACCAGGCCGATGCAGCCATTGATGCACTCAACGGAAGCCAGCTTGGCGGACGTAGCCTGCGTGTGAACGAAGCGCTTGAGCGCGGCGCCAGCCGCCCGAGCCGCGGGCCGCGTCGTCAATTCTAAGTTTTCCCGAAAACTAGCCAGCTGCGACTGATCTCTCTTTCCATCGTGGCTGCAGTTCGGCCTAGCGTCCGGTGAATCCGGGCGCTAGGCTGGCTATTGTTTGACAATACCTAATCTAGCCCACCACCAGACCGTCAAACTAACGCTCAACCACCCGCCTATTCTGCCGATAGAGCCACAACAGGATGGCTTGAATAACAATCTCTGTGAAAGCCCGTTTCCGGAGTGCCGTTGGGCTGATCCCAACTCGAAACGGGGCGAACGGACTATTCATCACGGTTATTCCGTCTTGAACCACGATCCGGCAATTCATCAGAGCGGAGAGAACTATCTAAAGATGGCGGTTTCAACCCTCATTTGCGACGACTCAGCCATGGCACGCAAGCAAATTTCTCGTGCGCTGCCGGAAGAATGGCTTGGCTCGATTCGAATGGCTTCCAATGGCGTCGAAGCACTTGAAGTGATTCGGACCGGTGGTGGCGACTTGGTTTTTCTCGACTTGACCATGCCGGAGATGGACGGCTTCCAGGTCCTTGAAACCATCCGACGCGAAGATCTGAACACCCTGGTGTTTGTCGTATCCGCTGACGTACAACCCGAAGCGCGAGCACGCGTGATGGAACTGGGAGCGCTGGATTTTATTCGCAAGCCTGTCGACAAAGAGCGGCTTCGCTCGGCCATGAAGAGCTGTGGGTTGCTATGAACACGGCCGTTCAGTTCACCGAAGCGCAGCGTGACTGCCTCCAAGAGACGATCAATATTGCCATGGGCCAAGCCGGCGACTCCTTGGCGAGGCTTTTGAATGTCTTTATCTATCTTTCGGTCCCTACAGTTTCCTTGATCGCGCCAGGACAAATGATCGGGGCGCTGAGCGGTTTGCTAAAACACGACTCCGCCGTATCGGCCGTACGCCAGGGCTACTACGGCGCCACCGATCCCCAAGGATTGCGGGGAGAAAGCATTGTGGTTTTCAGTGATGCCAGTTACCACGAGCTCGCTAATCTGCTAGCCTACGACAGTCAGTTGGACCTTCACGCCCAGCAGGAACTCCTGCTGGATGTGAGCAACATTCTGAACGGTGCATGCCTGGGTAGCCTTGCCAACCAGCTTGGCCAGCAGTTGAGCTATGCGCCCCCGGCATTGATCGGCCAAGGCATTCCAATTCAAAACGTTGTCGACCCACAGCAATTAAACTGGCACCAGGTCTTGGTTGTTAACATCAATTACAAGCTCGAAAACAATAGATTCCAGTGCGACATGTTGCTGCTTATGCCGGATCCCACTGTCCGCGTGCTATTACAATCATTAGATCGAATTCTGGATCAATTGGAGTGAGTGAATTACCGCTTGCCCGGATTTTTCCGCTGATTGTCGACCAAATCAACCTGGGTGTTTTCGTGGTCGATAAAGACATGCGCGTCCAATTGTGGAACCGTTATCTGGCCAGTCGCAGTGGATATCCCAGCGACGAGATCGTGGGTAAGAACCTTTTCGATGCCTTTCCCGAACTACCTAAAGCGTGGCTAGAAAAGAAGATTCACAGCGTTTTCGTTCTGAACAATTTCGCCTTCACATCTTGGGAACAACGCCCCTTTCTCTTTCCGTTTCAACACAACCGGCCGGTTACCGGAAACCTCGAGCACATGCGTCAGGATTGCACGTTTTTTCCTTTGCACCTGGACCCGAGTGGCGAAGTCTCCGCGGTGTGTATCACCATTAGCGACGCCACAGATGCAGCGATCTATCACACACAGCTATCGACCACACTGCAAAAACTGGAAGAGCAAAGCCAATTGGACGGACTCACTGAAACGTTCAATCGCGCCTATTGGGAGCAGCGCTTGCGTGAGGAAATCGCGCGAACTCAGCGTTATGCACACCCCTTGTCACTGGTGATCTGCGATTTGGACCATTTCAAGGACGTCAACGACGAATGCGGACATCTGGCCGGTGACGCCGTACTTCGAACCATAACCGGACGACTGAGGGGCGCGCTCCGCAAGACCGACATCCTCGGACGCTACGGCGGCGAGGAATTCGGCATCGTCCTGCCGGATACCGATCTTGGCAACGCCATCCGCGCCGCGGAACGCTTGCGCCGTGGCGTCTCGAGCAAACTCATCCCATTCGAAGAGAACGAGCTGTACATCACGGCGAGTTTGGGTGTTGCGCAGTGGCATGACAAAATGGACTCGGTGGAAAGTTTTATTGCCGCCGCAGATCAAGCACTCTATCAAGCCAAGGCTTTAGGAAGAAACAGGGTCTGCGCGGCGGCTCGAGCGGGTAAAGTGGCTTGATCCGCGGCGCCACGACAACTACTTTTTTCGTGTGATCATTGATATCTACGCCGACACCACTTGTCCTTGGTGCCTGATCGGCAAACGCCAGTTAGAACGCGCTTTACGTGAGACAGGCCGGGAAGATGCCATCATTCGTTGGCGGGCTTTCCAAATTTACCCTCACATGCCTGATCGTGGGGGTTCGAGAACCGAGTGGTTGGCTTACCGTTATCCCGAACCGGTCATGCTGCGCGATACCATGCAGAGACTCCACTCACTGGCAGCCCGGGAGAACGTTGAACTTGATTGGGCCAAACTCGATCATTTGCCTAACACCAAAGATTCCCACCGACTGATACGACTCGCCGCTGATTTCGACTGTCAGGAGACTATTGTCGATTCCGTGTTCGAAGCTTATTTTCTGCAACAGCGGGATATCGGTGACCGAGATGTATTATTGGACATCGCGAAAAGTGGGGGATTGAACACCGACATGGTAGCAACCCACCTTGATAGCAATGACGGCGTGGCAGAGATCAAGTCCGATGACCAATACGTCCGGCGACAGGGAATCGGCGCCGTTCCGTTATTTGTCTTCGAAGGCGAGATGGCTTTTACCGGCGCTCAGGACATGCGGGTATTCCGAGCGGTCTTTGACAAAGTGGATAAACTGATCGCCAAACGAAAAACATAATCCTCCGAGATCGCCGTAAGACCATCATGCTAGATCAAAAAAGGCCGATGCCCTCCGGGCATCGGCCTTTTCAACAGACCCTAGGGTAATGACTCAATTACAAGGCAGTAACCTTGGTCGATACCGGGTCCAGATATTTTTCGATTTCGGCCGTGGGATCGCTGCCTTCCCAAATGCCATCGGCAAAGTAGAGATTCACTCCTAAATCCACGTCCACACCGGTGGGAATATCGGATACGACGTAACCGACCTGTGGATGCGAACCTTTATAGCGCTCGGGCTTATCCGGATCATCGCCGGTCGTGTCATCCATGTACAGGATATCCAAGCCGGGACTAAATCCTTCAGATAAATAGAACGTCGCCAGAATATCGAAGCCCTTATCGTGGCTGCCGGTCAGCCAGTTGGATTCCAGATCGACTTTCTGCTGCGATGCCAAATCACTTTTCTCACCCGTCACCAGAGCCTCTTCCGGCCCCAACGCGGAACGGATCTTGGCACCTTCGAGTTCGTGGAAATCGAGCGAGATCTCAATCTTGAGATCACTCAATGCAGCGGCCGCCGACGGGATCGTGGCCAAAACCGGAACCTGCAATGAACCCGGCGCGATCACGAAATCAGCGCCCGCAGTCAAGAGGGGAATCCGTAAGATGGTAATCGACGCATCCGCCTCAACGATGCTGCGCACCGGTCCGTTTTTGACGGCAAGGACCTCGTTCGGAATCAAACCATTGTGGATGGTGGCTCGCACGAAGCCCAGTTTGGCTCGTACCCGCACTTTCATCGTGTCCAAAATCGTGCGGTCTTCGGCAAAGTCCTTGAATTTGAAGTCGCTCCAGGTCAGCGGACTATCGGGGTCCATTTGTAATGACCAATAATCGGTTTTGGCCACGCCCGTTTCGCGATCGTAATGCGTATACTCCTTGTCGCTGCGGGCGCTGTTGCCTTTCACGACGTAGGCGTACCCCGTGGATTTCCCGTCGCCGACTTCAAGTTCGGAGACCAGCGTGCCTTCAACAGCAGCTTTGGCTTCATCGCTGGCTTGCGGTCCGGTGTCTTTGAACATAAACACCAGCTCGTCCTGCGCATCGAGAACACCTTCTGTGCCGTTGATGGCGAACTTACCGCCGGGGACATATGGGAAACCCCGCTCGTTAATATCATCGAATTGATACGGAATCGGTGCCAATTGTCCGTCAACGACGGCCATCACGGAATAATCCGCCGTCGCCTGACCCGACAACGCTGTTAACTTTTCGCCCTTGATAACAGCCACTTCCAACTGCCGGGCTGCGCCCAACGGTTCACCGATAGGGGCTGCATTAGTGGCGCCCATCATCGCCACCGGGGTAATAAGTGCCATCCCCAATCGAACGGCGGACGTATAGAAACTACGCATAAAATTAAACTCCTCCAAATGAGTCACTCTGATCTGAAAACCTGTCCCGACCGATGCCGATAAGGACGTCCCCCCTCGCTTATAACCGCGCTAGCGGTCAGGCTATCTCAGGTCCGCTCCATCTAGCGGTAGAGCAGCTTAGCGGATGCTCAGATCCTAGCGCACTGTCATAATGGACGCCCGATTTTAACCTTGTCTGATCGACAAAGAACAGGGGAAAAGGATGTCTCTGCTATGAAGAATTGCCCACTGCTCCAAAGGGCCCATGGTTGGGACTGTATCACAGAAAATTCAGTAATTATTCGCGGTATCCATCGATTTCACCCCGAACGACCGACAATTCACTTCCTGCCCGGTACGGGTTTTTGCGGTCTGATGTACTGGCCTTACCTGCGCCACTTCACGTCCAGATACGGTATATTTACGCAGGATTATCAAGGGCATGGAGACAGCGACAATGGCGAGGAGTTCGCCGGCTGGGACGGAAATCTACGGCGCTGCAAAGAGGTGATTGAAAAGCAACTTGCTAATGAGAATCACCTGCCTTTAATCGGAATGGGCCACAGCTATGGGGGTGTGATGACCGCGTTATTGGCCGCGGATCACCCGGAATGGTTCTCCGCCCTGGTCCTGCTCGATCCCATTTTGTTGCCGGAGGAATGGATAAAAGGCAACGACGGAAGCCCCAGTCCCATGACCCTGAGCACCTTACGCCGACGCACCCAATGGGCATCCAAGACCGAGGCTGAAGCCTACTTTTCCAGCAAGCCGACGTTCAAGAACTGGCACCCCGATGCCTTATGCAGCTTAGTTGACCACCTGTTGGAAGCCCACCCAGACGGCCGCCGAACGCTAAAATGTCCACCGGAAATGGAGGCACCCATCTATAGCGACCCGTTGACCACATTGTGGGATGCCTTGCGGCGCCTCCGCGTCCCTACCGTGATCGTCTATGGCGATCGCACCATACCCACGATACCCCCGGGCGCACAAAAGGCCGCTGCCGAGAACCCAATGATTCAGTGCGCACGCATCCGCGGTAGTCACAACTTTATGCAAGAAGAACCGGAAATGACCTACGAATTGGTGCAATCGCTGATCAACTCAGTCTTGGTAGATGCCCATGCGGCCGGGCTGACCGCCTAGCCGTAGCGACGGCCCGCAAGACCATGGCACAGAAGCGATTACCCGCGGTATTAATGCGCGGCGGCAGTAGTAAAGGCTTGTTCTTCGGTGAGGGCGTGTTGCCAACCGCAGCACGGGCGCGTGATAGCGTATTGATACGCGCCCTCGGAAGTCCCGATCCCTATGGCACTCAAATGGACGGTTTGGGTGGCGGGACTTCCAGCACCAGTAAAGTCGCCATTGTGGGCCGCTCATCGCGGCCCGATTGCGATGTCGATTACTGGTTCGGGCACGTCGCAATCCAGCAAGCCCTGGTGGATGATTCGGGAAGTTGCGGCAACCTCGCGGCGGCGGTGGGCCCATTTGCGATTGAGGAAGGCCTCGTCGAGACCACGGACCCCATGACCACGCTGCGTATCTGGCAACGTAACGTAGGCAAACGGATTGTGGCCGAGATACCCACCGAAAAGGGCGTTCCACGTGTCAGCGGTGATTTCCGGCTTGATGGTGTCGCCTTCCCCGGCGCGGCAATGCGACTAATCTATCTGAACCCGAACGGACCTGGGGAGACGGTGCTGCCCACCGGGCAAGCCTCAGAGATACTTGATATCGCGGGCTGGGGTCCTCTCCGTGTCAGCCTGTTGAACGCGGGCAATCCCATTGTATTTGTTCGGGGCGAAGACGTCGGCTTGACCGTCCATGAAGGGCCTCGAGAGCTCGCCGCCGACCTGGAACGTTTTGACCGATTCGAAGCGATCCGATCCCATGCGGCCGTGGCGATGGGTCTTGCAAGTACGCCCGAAGAGGCGACAAGAAACCGTCCCGCCACCCCCAAGTTGGCATTCGTCGCCCCACCCGGTTCGTTCGTGACTAGCGACGGATGCCTTATCGACGAGAGCGCGTGCGACATCCTCGGCCGAATTTTATCGATGGGCCGACCCCATCACGCGTTCACGGGCACCGGTGCGATCGCCGTCGCCGTAGCTGCCAAACTGCCTGGTACCGTGATCTACGAGTCAGTCAGATCTGAGAGTCGCTCGAAACCAGCAGTGCGGCTGGGCCATGCTGCCGGAGTGATGTCGTTGGATGCCCATGTGGAACAGCACGACGGCATCTGGCGCGCACGATCGGTGAGTATGTATCGGAGTGCCAGGCGTCTGATGGAAGGCGCGATTTTGATACCAGAAGCTGATTTCGAAATCGCGATGAATGAACGCTGATGATCAACACCGCACGGCCACTACCGAATAGGCTGCGCCGGCCGGGTCGCTAGGGCGCGCTGTGCTGCGCTTCCCATCGATCGACGGCATCGACCAACCGTAGCGCCACGGTACGTAAACCGGCCTCGGCCGCCTGTCGCTCGCCCCTCTTGAGCGCCTGCCAAATCTCGTCCAGTAGCGTGTCTTGGCCGGCGAGCACGCCTGCCTGCTGGACCATTCGATGAGAAACCGCCAACGCATGCTGACATTGGGTCAATTGATCCGGGCTCATTGTCGACTGCCGCAAGGCCATCATGCAGGCCGCATCAGGTGCCTGCCGCAGAACCTCTGACTGCGAAGCACCCGAAAACTCATCACCACCGACCCGGTAACGGTCAGCTAACTCGCCCACCAAATGTCGAAGCGTGATCATGCTCGCCATATCGGTAAACAGGAACGGATCCCGACGACCGGCGGCCAATTCCGCCGTCACTTTCAAAACCGGGCCGACCAGCAGTTGGTATTCTTCCGGGGACAAAGCACCTAAAGGGATTTTCATCAGTATCGCTTCACCATCGCCAGCGAGATGCTATTGTAACCGGCAAGTGCCGTGAATGTTCGGCCGGGTCGTCAAACAATCACTTCCATTTTTTTTCTCAGGACGTACCCTAGTTGCACCACAGACGGTTCATATCATCTGAACCAAAGGTTGCATCCTGGCCGCCCTGAAGGGCCCCGCTGACAACGCATTGAGGAAAAACAGATGGCCTTCGGGCTCTTGATCGGACTCATCTTAATCATGGTCGGTTCCGCCGCCCTGGGTATCGGAACCCGTCGGTTGTGGTCGAGCCGCCGAGTGGCTGCTATCTATTTATCCCTGGCTGGCCTCATCTTGGTGATCACCGGCCTGGCCATCGGTGGGGTAAGTCACTATCTGGAAACCTATCTAGACGCTGACCAGAAGGCGAGTTGGCGCGTGCATTTCGAGCAAACTGACCGACAACAGTATCTGGTCACTTTGGAGCCTTCTCCCGATTCTTCCGACCGTATGACGGTATTTGGCGACGAGTGGCGGATCGACGTGCGCTACTTTCGAAAACCGCCGTCGCACTACCGCCTACAATGGTTACGAACACGTTATACGGATTTGAATCAACTTCCATCACGCCCCCCCACGACCGAACCGCTCTATCGTGAGGCATCTTTGCAAAGTTGGTTGGGCGAATTTATGCGGTCTATCGGGGATCGCATTTCGACGTCGATCGTTTGGGAAGCCGATGCCGGTTACTGGCCCATGACCGACGGCGCCATATACGAGCTCACCTATGAAGGCGAGCGCTTGGTGGTCACGCCGATCAACGACGCTGCATGGCAAGCAGTCCGTGACCGTTCCGTGTAATTTCGAGCGTCCCATATCACCCATGAAAATTCAGAGAGGAGCTCCCACATGATCTCGCGCCTGCCCCACATCCGATCCCGAGCCATCGGGTTTCTGATCGTTGTCAGTGCAGCTCTGATGACGAGCGGCTGTTTAGTAGTCAGCGGCCCATCCGGCTTCTTCCAAGAGGTCGAAGAACGGGAGCAAATCGTTGTCTCCGGGTCCGGCCATCACAAGATATTGCTCATCACTGTCGACGGTGTGATATCTGATCAATCCTCCAGCAGCGGCTTCGGCTTGTTCGTGGACGAAAGCATGTTGTCCAGAATCGAAGGCGAGTTGGAATCTGCCGCCCGGGATTCTCAAATCACTGCGGTTATTCTTCGCATCAACAGCCCCGGTGGTGGTGTCACGGCCAGCGATGAAATATACGCCCGCATCCAAGCCTTCAAACGAGAGCAGAACATTCCAGTCTTCGCGTCCATGGGCGATATGGCCACTTCCGGTGGCTACTACGTTGCTCTGGCGGCCGATCGCATCTACGCCAGCCCCACCACGGTTACCGGGTCCATTGGCGTGATCATGACCGGATTCACGGCCACCGAGCTGCTCGATAAGATCGGTATCGAAAATCAGACCTATACATCCGGGGAAAACAAAGATCTCATGTCGCCCTGGAAAGAACCCACGCCGGAAGAGCGCCAAATTATGCAGGGCGTATTGGACGGCATGTACGGGCGATTTGTCAGCTTGGTTCGGGAAAACCGATCCGACCTCAAGTCGGAGCAATTGGAAACCATTACCGACGGCCGCATCTTTACCGCAGAGCAGGCCCTCAACCTCGGCTTGGTCGACGAAATTGGGCGATTACATGATGTCATTGAAGCGGCCAAAGCAGCTGCCCATGTCCATCAGGCACAAGTCGTCGTTTATCGCCGAAACGGCATCTTCAACGACAACGTGTATACCCAGGCCGCGGCCCAAAGCCCGCAAACGGGATGGGCCGCGGTGGCCGAGCAGCTGGTCGGCCCTCAGAGTCCTCGTTTTATGTACCTGTGGTTGCCGGGAGCGCTACCATAGGAAGAACCGCCGCTAGAACAAATCAATGAGAAGGAAAAGGCCCGCTATCGCGGGCCTTTTCCTTCGAGATGACTGAATCTCTGGTTCAATGACCTCTGGCCTTGGTCATATCAGCGACAGCTTTCCACTGCTCGGCAACACTTTCTACCGTGGGTTCCTTGATCGTGGCACCCTGGTTTTCCATCATTTGAGCCCGGAAGAATCGGCCACCACCCGCCTGGAGAATAAAGCCATTGGGGGCATCTTCGGTACATAGATACACCACACCCGGTGTCACCAGTTCCGGTTTCAGTTGGTCGAGCATGGGTTGTGGCATAAGGCCCTGGGTCATGCGCGTCCCGGCGATGGGTGCGATGGCATTGCATCGGATGTTCTTCTTCGCCCCTTCTTTGGCAAGGGTGTTCATGAATCCGACAATACCCAACTTTGCGGCACTGTAATTGGTTTGGCCGAAATTACCCCAAAGCCCGGAAGCCGAGGTGGTGACCACGATGCGGCCGTACTCTTGCTCTTGCATGATGGGCCAAGCGGCCTTTGTCACTAGCACGGTGCCCATTAAGTGCACTTCCACGACGGCCCGAAAATCTTCCATGGTGACGTTTTTGAAGCTCTTATCCCGCAGAATGCCTGCATTGTTAATCAGAACATCCACGCGACCCCAAGCGTTCATCGCATCATCAATCATGCTTTGCGCGCCCTGCGGATCGGACACGGATCCACCATTGGAAATGGCCTCGCCGCCACCATTTTTGATCTCTGCCACAACCTGCTGAGCCGCTTCGCTAGAACCGCCCGTACCATCAACGTTCCCACCCAAGTCGTTGACGACAACTTTGGCTCCTCGCTTAGCCAGTTCCAGCGCGTGCGCCCGGCCCAATCCGTGGCCAGCACCTGTTACCACAGCAACTTTTCCATCAAAGCTGAAGCTCATATCGGTCTCTCCTTTTGTATCTCGTTATCCGCCAGCGTCGACGTGCCCCATCCAGGCCTCGTCTCGACCCATCTCCTTGGCGGTATATCAAAAAGCGCGGTGTCCCGGCCTTTCAAGAAGCCACTTAACCATCTTCTAAGATCCACCGCAACGTTAACAATCGCTGAAGAGAATCAGGGTCGCAGCGGTTGGGCCAATGCGTCAGGTATAACATTACCTAACTCGCCCGCGAGTTGGCCATTGATCAGTAGATTGGCGTTCTTCAACTCGATTTCTGATTTCAGCCGACCGCCCTCTCGCAGCCAAACGCCCCGGCTCACGAGCTCATCAAAACGAGCCTGACCCCATCTGGCAGCGGCCGCATCCAACTCGGGCCCACTGGGCATGCCTTCTTCCAGTAGATCCCAGCGGCTACGCTCGATCAGCACATCTAACAGCACCTGTTCGGGCAAACTCAGGCCTGCAGCAGCATGGGTCCGGCCGATCAACGCTCTGATATCGAATAACGGAACATTACCCCCGCCGGCGAACGCCACTTCGCCATGGCCGCGCACCTCACCATCGGGAGTCATCAACACCATCTCCTTGATTTCAAACCGCGGGGAAGCGGCCAACAAGCCAACGAGATCGTCGAAACCGCCAACCACAAGCGCGGCGTTAAGTCCTCCGCTACGAGCTTGCAGCAAGCGGCGACGCAGTCCCGCCAACGCAATAGGATCAAGGTTTTCCAACCGCAGTTCGAGATTGCCAGGCCCCAGGCGCTCCTGCGCCCACTCCAACCCCGTCAGACGCAGTTTTTGACCGAGATTGATCAGCTCGCCGTTTTGATCCACATCGTAGATGCTCTCAACCGATTCGGCCCGCCAATTCGTTGCAGTGTCACCGCCCGACTGCCCCGAGATGGCGTCCATTCGAACCGTGTATCGCCCGAGATAAATCCCCGAAGGTCCAGGCCGCATTTCGCCGTCACCACCCAATCCGTCGACTTGAATCCGTTGCCCGTCCGGCAAACTGATCGTCAGCCGCGGCCAAGCGACCGATGTCTTGAGTATTTGGCTGTGCGGAGTCAGTGTGAATGCCAATTTGGCGGGTTCCCAGGCCACCGCACCTCCCGGCTGCCCATGAATCGGGCCCTGGTAAGCGGGAACGTCAAAGTGTCCATTAAGTCGGCCGGTGAACGTCATTTCACCCTGAGTCGTCAGGACCGCGCCGTCCGGAAAATAACCGGCCAGTTGCTGTTGTAAGTCCGGCGGCAAAGAAATGGCCGTTTGAATTCTACCGGCGCCGAAACCGAGTGCGGATGCGCCCACCGCGCGCCACATCGGCCCATGATCGATCTGATGCTTCATCGTCAACGGGACCGATGCGCGTTGGTCAATGCCCAACCGATCCAACCATTGCCCCAAACCCCGCGAACGACGCGGCCGGACCCACTCCAACACCACGACCGCTTGCGACTTCCGATAGCCACGCTCATAGGATTGCGAGACCACGTGAATCTGAGGGTCCTGGTCCAAGGTGATGATGAGGTCTTGGAAGTGGCGCTCGGCAATAACCCCCACTCCGTACGGGGTGGCCAAGGCCAGAGTGACCATCAGAAGAAAAACAAGCCCCAATAAGGTCCATCTTGTCATGTCCGCTCCTCAGCCAGCGCAAGAGGTTCATTCTGAGCCGGGAACACCCCAGGCCCGTTGGCGAAGTCTAGCCGGGAAAAGAGCCCGACCGACAGCGGAAATTACACGGTGAGGTATTGTTTGACCAGATCGTTGTTCAGTTCGGTCATGGCGCCGCCCGCTACCAACCGCCCCCGTTCCAAAATCTGGAAATGACTCGATGCGTGGCGTGCGAACTCCAGCTTTTGCTCCACCAACAAGACCGTTAAACCCAATTCACGGTTGAGTTTGACGATCACGTCGGCAATCTCTTGCACAATATTGGGCTGAATACCCTCGGTGGGTTCGTCCAGAATGAGCAGCCGTGGCTCCAGCGCCAGTGCCCGACCGATGGCCAACTGTTGTTGCTGGCCGCCGGAGAGGTCCCCGCCGCGGCGGTGAAGCATCGTCTTTAGAACCGGGAACAACTCGAAAATCAAATCGGGCAACTGTTTGGGCTTTTTGGGATTGGCCAAAAGACCCACCCGAAGATTTTCCTCGACCGACATCAGCGGAAACACATCCCGGCCTTGGGGAACGTAACCAATACCGACTGCGGCTCTTTTTTCCGCGGCGAAAGGCAAAAGATCCACGCCATCGAACAAAACGCGACCTGTACGCGCCGGCAGCAAACCCATCACACATTTAAGGAAAGTGGTCTTACCGACCCCGTTGCGCCCCATCAAACAGGTGCAGCTGCCTTCTGGAATCTCGGCATTCAAATCCCAAAGGATGTGACTTTGACCGTAGTATTGATTCATGCTTTCGATGGTTAACATGTTCACGACCCCAAGTACACTTCCACCACCTGGGGATTGTTCTGTACCTGCTCCATCGTGCCTTCCGCCAGAACGTGACCTTGGTGGAGAACGGTCACTTGTCGTGCGATGGACCGTACAAATGCCATATCGTGCTCCACCACCACCACCGAATGGCGTCCTTCGAGGGACAACAGCAGTTCGGCTGTGCGCTCCATTTCCTGATGGGTCATTCCTGCGACGGGCTCATCGATGAGCAACAACTGGGGTCGCTGCATCAACAACATACCGATTTCGAGCCATTGTTTTTGGCCATGGGAAAGAGCGCCCGCCAAATAATTGGCCTGATCCGCCAGACCGATTACACGAAGCTTTTCGTCAATCAAATCCCGTTGCTCGCCCGTCAAGCGGGATACCAGAGTCGGCCAGACAGCTTTGTTGGCGTGCATGGCCAACTCCAGATTCTCGAACACGCTCAGCGTTTCGAACACAGTGGGCTTTTGAAACTTTCGGCCGATACCCATACTGGCAATCTCCGGCTCGGTGAGCCGGAGCAGATTGATCCGCTGGCCGAAAAAAACCGTGCCTTGGTCCGGACGCGTTTTGCCGGTAATGACGTCCATCATCGTCGTCTTACCCGCACCGTTTGGCCCGATAATGCAACGCAACTCACCCCGTTGAACGTAGAGATTGAGATCGTCGATGGCCTTGAAACCATCGAAGGAGACGCTGACACCTTCCATGTAGAGGATGGGGCCATGCCGGGTATCCAAATCCGGGACATCGACGGGCGAGTCGGCGACGAAATCGAACACCCGATCCCGACGCATGGTTTCTCGAAACCGGTCCAGAGACTTCATGCGCGCTGCTCCGCCCGTCTTCGTTGGAGCAAACCGACAATCCCGCGCGGCAACGCGATCGTGACGAGGACAAACAACGCGCCTAAAGCGAACAACCACACTTCGGGCAACGCCGCCGTGAAATAGGTTTTGGCGTAATTGACCAAGAAGGCGCCCACGATCGCGCCATACAGCGTCCCTCGACCGCCGACGGCAACCCAAACGACCAGTTCGATTGAGTTCAGCGGTGAGAACTCGCTGGGGTTAATGATTCCCACTTGCGGGACATACAACGCACCGGCAACACCAGCCATACAGGCTGAGAACACGAACACCCATAGCTTGAAATTTTCAACTTTATAGCCCAGGAAACGTGCTCGATCTTCCGCATCACGCAGAGCAACCACCACCCGCCCGAGCTTGGAATTAACCACGTACAACGAGGCCAGATAGCCTGCAATCAATGCCACAGCTGAAGCAAAAAACAGCGCGGCCCGAGTGTGATCGGATTGTAGGTTGAAACCGAGAATGTCCTTGAAATCCGTTAAGCCGTTATTGCCACCGAATCCCATTTCATTGCGGAAGAACGCCAGCATCAACGCATAGGTCAGGGCTTGGGTGATGATCGAGAGATACACGCCGGTGACCCGCGAACGAAACGCGAACCACCCGAACAAAAACGCCAGGATTCCGGGAACCAAAACCACCATCACCATGGCGAACCAAAATTGATCGAATCCGTACCAGTACCATGGCAGTTCGGACCAATTCAGAAAAACCATAAAATCCGGCAGGATCGGATGACCATAAACCCCCCGATCGCCGATCTGACGCATCAGGTACGTACCCATCGCGTATCCACCCAGCGCAAAGAACGCGCCATGGCCCAGGCTTAAAATGCCGCAGTAGCCCCAAACGAGATCAAGAGCCAAAGCCAACAAGGCAAAACTGAGATACTTACCGAACAGCGTCAGAGTGTAAGTGGAGATGTGCAACGGCGAATCGGCGGGCACCCACAGGTTACAGACCGGAAACGCCACCGCCATGAGGGCGATCGCCCCGAGCAACAACCAGCCGATCAAATCATGGGCTCTGAGATACCTCATCAGCATCATCAGCCCTCCGCCGCCCGGCCTTTCTGCGGAAACAAACCGCGGGGTCGGCGCTGAATGAACAATATGATGAACACCAGGACCAGCGTCTTGGCCAACACCGCCCCGGAATAGGGCTCCAGGAACTTGTTCGCCACTCCCAACGTGAGCCCGCCAACGAGCGTACCCCAGATATTCCCAACGCCGCCGAATACCACAACCATAAAAGAATCGATGATGTACGCCTGCCCCAGATTGGGTCCTACATTGGTCAGCTGGCTGAGCGCCACACCGGCAACGCCGGCAATGCCCGAGCCCAGACCAAAGGTCAACGCATCAATCCAGTTGGCGCGAATACCCATGGCGCGGGCCATGGCACGATTTTGAGACACGGCCCGCACTTTAATACCCAGCGTGGTTCGGTTGAGCACGAGCCACAACAAGGCAAAGACAAGCAAACTGAATAGCAAGATGTAAAGGCGGTTGTACGTCAACGACAACGCACTGTTGATTTCCAGCGAACCACTCATCCAACTCGGCGTTGCCACCGACCGATTCAAGGGCGAGAAAATGGATCGCACCGTTTGCTGCAACAACAAACTCACACCAAAGGTCGCCAACAGCGTTTCCAACGGCCGCCCATAGAGGAACCGAATAACGCCTCGCTCGATCAAGATACCCACCAGACCCGATACTAAGAACGCCGTCGGAATAGCCAGCAACACCGACCACCCAATCTGGTCGGGAAGTAGCTGCTGGATGACATAGGTGGTGTACGCGCCCAGCATGATGAGCTCACCGTGGGCCATGTTGATAACGCCCATGACCCCAAAGGTAATCGCCAAACCGATGGCCGCGAGAACCAAAACCGAGCCCAAACTCAAGCCGAAAAACACCGTTTCGATGAGCTCGTAAAAGGCTACTCGCGATTCGATGTCGCGCAACGCTTTTGCGGCTGACGCCCGTACCTCGGTGTCAGACTCCCCGAAATGCCCGTCAGAATCGGTCTCGGTCATCGCACGCAGGCGGTTGGCCACGACCGGCAACAAGCTTCCGGCGACAATGTCGATCGCGGCCAAGCGGACCGCACGGTCGCCATGGCTCAGGTCGTTCAGCGCCAAGGCCACGGCCAATTGACGTTTAACCCCCTGATCGGACTCCACAGCAAGTCGCTCAACAAAGAGCTGAATGATTTCCGGCTCCGCCTGACCCGTCAGTTCCTTAACCGCCGCCGAACGAACATCCGGCTCCGGATCGGAAAGGCTTAAGGTAGCGATCTGCATCTTCAGCAAACCGCGAATTGTGTTGTTGATCGAAATACGCTTGACCGCTCGCTTGCCTACGACACCGAGTGCTTCGCCCGATAAGACGTCGGCGACGGAATACCCGTCCGAAACGGGAGTGACAAGCACCACGGCATCGAAAGGCTTGGCATAGTAAAGGTCGCCGTCTAAAAGCTGCTTAAAAAGTGGCAGGACGCGACGATCCGGAGACTGCGCCAAGCTTTCGATGACTCGGGCTTTGGCCGCGAAGCTCCGCGTGTTGAGTTCGGCCAACTGCTCGGCCAGGGAAACATCACGTTCGCTCGCTGCGACACTGGGCGGACCCGACATGCCGAGCATGACCAGCAGCACTGCCAGGAAACAACGAACGGACCGACCTACGTGAATCAGCGATCCCATGGCTCGATCCCCCATCGACCTGTCAAGCGCGGTTTCCCGTGAAACCGCAGGACCAATATCACTTGGAACATTACAGAAAGAAAAGGCTGGGCCGGAACACCGGCCCAGCCTGAATGCTATGGCGATCTACTCGTAATTTTGCCCGGAGCACTGGCCGGTTTTGATGTTGAAATTCCCGCAGTTTACCGGCGGTGTCCAATCGGCAATGATGTCTTTGCTGCCGGGGAGAAAGTCGGACCAAGCGTCACCAATCACGGTACCCGGCGTTTCCCAGACCACTTCGAACTGGCCATCGTCTTGAATTTCCCCAATCAATACCGGCTTGGCCAAGTGGTGATTGGGGTACATCACCGAAACGCCGCCGGTCAAATTGGGATAAGTCATGCCGATCATCGCTTTGGCAACCGCATCGGTGTCGGTGGTACCGGCCTGTTCCACCGCCTTAACCCACATGTTGAAACCGATGTAATGGGCCTCCATGGGGTCATTGGTCACGCGGTCGGAATCTTTGATGAACTTATGCCAAGCTTGAATGAATTCGTCGTTCTCTTCGCTGTCTACACTCATGAAGTAGTTCCAGGCAGCGAGGTGGCCCACCAAAGGCGCGGTGTCGATTCCGGAGAGTTCTTCCTCACCGACCGAGAATGCCACCACCGGAATCTCATCGGCCGAAACGCCTTGGTTACCCAACTCTTTATAGAAGGGTACGTTGGCATCACCGTTAATGGTGGAGACAACTGCGGTTTTCTTGCCCGCCGAACCGAACTTCTTGATCTCAGAGACAATGCTCTGCCAGTCTGAGTGTCCGAACGGTGTGTAATTGATCATTATATCGGCGTCCGCCACGCCTTTGGCCTTGAGATATGCCTCTAAAATCTTGTTGGTCGTCCGCGGATAAACGTAGTCCGTTCCGGCCAGCACCCAGCGCTCGACACCCAAATCATTCATCAAATAGTCCACCGCGGGGACGGCCTGCTGATTGGGCGCCGCGCCGGTGTAAAAGACATTCTTCGAGGATTCTTCGCCCTCATACTGAACCGGATAGAAAAGCAAGCCGTTCAGTTCTTCGAAAACCGGCAGCACCGATTTGCGCGAAACGGAAGTCCAACAACCAAAAGTGACAGCCACTTTGTCTTTGGCGATCAGTTCCCGGGCTTTTTCAGCAAACAAAGGCCAGTTGGAGGCCGGATCCACCACCACCGGTTCGAGCTTCTTACCCAACACACCGCCTTTCCGATTCTGCTCTTCGATCAGCATCAGCATGGTGTCTTTGAGGGTTGTCTCACTGATCGCCATGGTTCCCGAAAGCGAATGCAAAATTCCCACTTTGATGGTCGATTCCGCATAAGCCGCCGGCAAGGCCAAGGTAAAACACAGCGCGATGCTTGCAACCAGACGCACTCGATCCTGCGATATCCGCCCGTTTCGCATGGTGGACCTCCTTTGGAATTCGTATTAGAAAGAGGCCTGCCCGCCGTGTAGACGGGCAGGTTAAACGAAGTTTAGATGATGCCGAACTTGTAGCTGACGCTCAGCACCATGGTATCGCCTTGTTCTTGTTCTGCACGGTCTTCACCACCAAAGATGTAGGTGACGGCCATGTCGGCGCCGGTGCTACCGATGGGATGCGACAAGGTCAGGTTGGCGTGACGGAAGCCGGAGTCTTGCAACGTAACACCACCGAGCTCGTCGTTATCGTCGTCGTCATAGGTGTAGTAGCCGATATCGACGGCCAAGCTGAAGTCGGCTGGCAACGCGAAGGCATAGCCGGCGGTCCAGTAGATATCGCCACTGTTACCCCAGAAGCCATCGTTGATCAGGTACTGAGCTTGCACGTAACCGTCAAGGAAGTTGAAAGCCAAGACGGCTTCGGTGAGATCCGAATCATCCACACCGATGTAATAGTACTGGATGACGCCAACGTCGAAGCCGTAATCACCGAAGCTGGGAGCGAAACCGACATAAAAGTCGTTCTCGAAACCGCTGCTGACGGGGTCATCAACCGGATCAGAGTAGTAGGTGTAATCCAGATTAGAAGCCCACCAACCGGCATAGAAACCGCTGTCGTGAGCATAGTCCAGCCCGCCTTGAACAGCCGTGTTGCTGTTCTCAGCTGCCGCAGTGATCCCACGTAGAACGTACTTTGAGTAAACGCCGATGTTACCGGACAACTCTGCGTGAGCTGCGCTGGCACCGAAAGCCATAGCGGAAACTAAAGCAGCACCGGCGACCTTCTTTTGGATGTTATTTCCTCTCATAACAAAGCATACTCCTAGCTGTATTGAAACACCCGTTTACCAGACAGCCCAACGTCCGTACGGGTTTTCGTTGGTCCCGACCTAATGAGCAATTCTTGTGCCATATGGCGAGAATCATTCATTTACCCCCGGGACATCGGTTTTTGGCCGACCATCGGCCAAAATCTTTGATATCAAACCTCCCCCAAACCATCCAGGATGGTGCGCCATTGGGCGCTACGCGCCTTTTTGGTGCAAATCGATCGGCTCAGGCGATGTCGAACGCCCGCTTCTACGGAGCATGCCGGCATCGACGATAAAATCCATGATGTGGCTCAAACCCTCCTGGGACTTGAGATTACTGAACACAAAAGGACGATCTTCCCGCATTTTTTTCGCATCGCGCCGCATGACATCCAACGAGGCGCCGACGTGCGGTGCCAGATCGATTTTGTTGATCACCAGAAGATCGGAACGCGTGATTCCCGGCCCCCCCTTGCGGGGAATCTTGTCTCCGGCCGAAACGTCGATGACATAGATCGTCAGGTCCGAAAGTTCGGGACTGAAGGTGGCCGCCAGATTGTCGCCGCCACTTTCAATAAAAACGACATCCAAATCGGGAAATCGGGATGACAGCTCCGCCACGGCGGAGAGATTCATCGATGCATCCTCCCGAATGGCGGTATGCGGACAACCGCCGGTTTCCACACCCATGATGCGGTCCGACGTGAGCGCCTGACTGCGGGTAAGAAAATCCGCATCTTCACGGGTATAGATATCATTCGTCACGACGGCGATCTGGAAGTGTTCTCTCATTTGTTTGCACAAAGCGTCGACCAAAGCCGTTTTGCCGGAGCCCACAGGGCCGCCGATTCCCACTCTCAATGCGCCATGCTTGGTCTGTTCCATATCGTTATTTCCTCCGCGGCTCAGGAACGAAACAGCCGGACCCGCTGCGTTTCATGCTGAGCTGACGCGAGCGCGAGACCCACGGCCAGTTGGCCGATCTCACCGTCGCGACAGTCCAACCCGCGCGCCACCGACGTCGGCATTTGTCGCTGCAATTGACTTAACAGGCGCTGCCCGGCGGTTTGCCCGAGCGGAACCAGCTTAATGGCCGCCGCCACTTGATTTTCCGTCCAGCTCCACAGATAACCCAGCAGAGTCTCCCGAAGCGGAATCCGCCATGCGACACCCGCGAGCGAAAACGCATTGGCAAATGCCGTCGGTCCGGTCCACGACTTCGCCTGCGGCACATCCAAGTCCGCCAACAGCCGCATCAATGCCCCACCCAATTGCGTATCTTCGGCCCGCAGTTCGCGCGATTCCCGATTGGCCAGCAAAAAAGCATTCCAATGCTTCACCGCGAGTTCATTATCCTCCGTCTGCCAAGCACGATATAGGCGCGTCAAACAAGGCAAATCAAGCATCGATAGACTGTGGCTCAACAGGCCACCTATCCAATTTAAGGCGCTGCTTTCGTCGTTCACCCAACCGACGTGTACGGCGTATTCCAAACCCTGTGACCAGGCGAAGGCGCCCACCGGCAAAGCCGGGCTCGTCACCTGCAACAAACGCAGCAATCCGGCGTCGTCTAATGGGACTGAACTAGCCATGCGAATGCCCATGGTGCGTATGTTGGCTGTAGGCACCCGATTCCGGTTCGAACGGTGCTTGTTCAGACCGCACCACCAACCCTAATCCGACCACCATCTCGTCCAAGACATGGTCCTTCTGATAGCTAAGCCATCCCTCACCCATCTGAATGGGTACGTGACGATTCCCCAAATGATAGGCGCAACGAGCCAATTGGAAAGCGTCAGGTGTTGAAGCGATCGACAATGATTCGGCAGCCGCCACGACACGTATGAAGCGTCCTGCCTCATCTCGCAGCAGATCACCCCCTCGCAGAATCGTGCCCCTCGGCAAAAACAAACCGATTTGTTCTCCGCTATCGAGACAAACCCGCTGTCTACTTTTTTGTCTGTCCTCAAAGGGCAATGTCACGGAACTTGTGACATCCTGATCGCAAGCGGTACTGACAATCTCGCGAACTTCGATCAAACGAGGCCTCCTTCGCGCGCTAGTGTAACCCATCTGTCACAATTGCGCCCCATAGCAGTGCGAGGGAATTGCAGTTTGATCGCCCACCTCACGCCCGACCCCGGATCGACCATGGATCATCCATCGCCGCCCGTTAACTTTTGAACTGATAAGCGCGGCACCAAGTGAAACCCGACCAAGCGCCAACAGCGTCAGAACAAAAAGTATCTCTGCGCGAGGGGTAACACATCGGCCGGCTCGCAGGTCAGAAGTTCGCCATCCGCGCGGACCTCGTAAGTTTGTGGGTCCACCTCCATGTGCGGTAGCCGGTCGTTGAGTCGCATATCGCTTTTCGACAACTGGCGCGTTCCCCGCACAGGCACCACCCGCCGGGCCAAGCCCAGGCGCTCGGGCACGCCCGCATCGATGGCAGCTTGAGACATAAACGTGGCCGACGTGGCAGGCAGGGCTTTACCAAGCGCCCCGAACATCGGTCGGTAGTGGACGGGCTGTGGCGTCGGGATGGAAGCATTTGGATCGCCCATCGGTGCTGCGGCGATGAATCCGGACTTCAAAATCAGGGCGGGCTTGGCGCCGAAAAACGCCGGTTTCCACAACACGATGTCCGCCAATTTGCCGGGCTCTAAGGAACCCACCTCATGCGCAATACCGTGCGTGATCGCCGGATTGATGGTGTACTTCGCGATGTACCGACGCGCCCGCAGGTTGTCGGCCCGGTCGCTATCCTCCGGCAGGGGACCGCGTTGCACTTTCATCTTGTGGGCGGTCTGCCAAGTGCGGCATATCACCTCACCGACACGACCCATGGCTTGTGAATCGGAAGCGATCATGGAGAAAGCGCCCAGATCGTGAAGGATATCCTCCGCGGCGATGGTTTCACGGCGGATCCGCGAATCGGCGAAAGCGACATCCTCCGGGATATTGGGATCAAGATGGTGGCAGACCATCAGCATATCCAGATGCTCATCCACGGTGTTGACGGTATAAGGCCGAGTGGGGTTGGTGCTCGAGGGCAGCACGTTCGCCTCACCACAGGCCTTGATGATGTCGGGCGCATGCCCGCCGCCGGCCCCTTCCGTATGGTAGGTGTGAATCGTCCGGCCTTTGAAGGCCGCCAAGGTGTTCTCGACGAAACCGGACTCATTGAGCGTGTCCGTGTGAATCGCGACTTGGACATCGTATTGGTCCGCCACCGACAGGCAGCAATCGATGGCGGCGGGCGTGGTGCCCCAGTCTTCGTGCAATTTCAGTCCGATGGCCCCCGCGGCTACCTGTTCCTCGATGGCTGCCGGAAGACTGGCATTGCCTTTACCGAGAAAGCCCAGATTCATGGGCAAGCCCTCCGCCGCCTCCAACATCCGGGCGATGTTCCAGGGACCCGGCGTGCAGGTCGTGGCATTGGTCCCAGTCGCCGGGCCGGTGCCGCCACCCAACATGGTCGTCACCCCGGACATCAACGCTTCTTCGATTTGCTGCGGACAGATGAAATGAATATGAGCATCGATTCCGCCGGCGGTGGCGATCAGCCCCTCTCCGGCGATGGCTTCCGTACCCGGCCCGATGACGATATCCACACCCGGCTGCACATCGGGGTTTCCTGCCTTGCCGATGGCGGCGATTCGCCCTTCCTTAATGCCGATATCCGCTTTGACGATACCCCAGTAGTCCACAATGAGGGCGTTGGTGATAACCGTATCGACAGTGGTCGCCGATGCTTGCTGACTCTGGCCCATGCCATCCCGAATGACTTTGCCGCCGCCGAACTTGACCTCCTCACCGTAGATGGCATGGTCTTTCTCGACTTCGACCCAAAGCTCGGTGTCCCCCAAGCGAACGCGATCGCCGGTCGTGGCGCCGTACATATCCGCATAAGCCCGTCGATCGATAGGACTCATTGGGCATCTCCCAGCTCACCCATGACGGCAGCGTTAAATCCAAAAACGCGCCGAGCTCCCGAATAGGCGACCAGTTCCACTTCCCGCGTTTGGCCGGGCTCAAAACGCATCGCTGTCCCGGCGGGTATGTTCAAACGGTAGCCACGCGCCGCCTGCCGATCGAAATGCAAACCAGGATTGGTTTCGAAAAAATGGTAGTGCGATCCCACCTGAATAGGCCGATCACCGGTGTTGGCCACCTGGATGCGAACGGTCGGACACCCCTCGTTTAAGGTCAACTCGCCCGGTGCCGTATCAATCTCGCCCGGAATCATCGCCTCGGCCTCCTTGTCCTCGCGGAACGTTGGTAAAACATGTGTTGTTCGTGGTTTGGCATCCGCCACCGAAGTCTTGGGAAATTCACTCTAGAGAATAGGATTGTGAACCGTGACCAGTTTGGTTCCGTCGGGGAACGTGGCTTCGACCTGGACCTCATGGATCATCTCGGCTACGCCTTCCATGACCTCGTCGCGGGTGAGAAGCGTGCGTCCATGTGCCATCATTTCTGCTACCGACTTACCGTCCCGCGCGCCTTCCATAATCGCTGCGGAAATGTAGGCGACCGCTTCCGGGTAATTCAGTTTCACACCACGCGCTAAACGCCGTTCGGCCAGCAGCGCGGCGGTGAACAACAAGAGCTTGTCCTTTTCTCTCGGCGACAATTCCATGCCTTAACCCTATTTCAGCTATTCCAAATCCGTGGCGCACACGCCGCCCGCCCGACAGCGACCGGACGAAGAACGGACCACGCCATCTTCAACAACTCCCGCGCCTGAGCGGCACTATTGCCACGGTAGCGGACCACCAATACTTCGGGCAATTGAGTCACGGCCCACAAGGCTGAACCATCCGGTTCCGGGAGGGCATCGGTCAACTGTTGATCAAGACCAGGATAATTGCCTGTGAGAACAAACGAGGCCACTACCGAATGCCCAGCCAATCCCCATGGCTCTCTCATAATGGGGTAACCGCCATCGTAAGCGGCCCGCTCCAGAAACAAGGGCTTGCCGTTCCGAAGCAGCTTCATCGATAAGCTGCAATGCCCGGTCGCGAAATCGTCACCGGCGGCAGGTCTTCCCAAGCACAGAATTTCCCAGCCCGCAAATCGACCGTCGTCGGCCAACACCACTTCGGTGGGCGCGACCCATTTCGCGGCGCCGTAAACGATGGTCTCTTGGGGTAACCATTCCAGCGAAGCCCCCGATTCGATATGAAACGATTGCGCCTGGACGACCGACTCACCCCCCGATCGATAGCACTTCCCGGCGGCGGGTGTGGTGATCAGTGCGTGGGCCCGGGCCCCGACTGTCACCTGCGTGGTGAGCTGATCACCTCCCACCAAGCCGCCCGGCGGGTGAAGCAAACACACATGACACACCCCGGGACCCTCAGGATAAAACGGACGCTGGACCATCAACGGCCCTTGATGTCGGCGCTCAGACAAGACCGTGCGCTCACCCGCGCGTGCAAAACCCAACCGAATTCCAGCCTGCCATCCCGGAGCCGCAGAAACTCGCGCTTCGGTTGCGCTCAAAACCAATACCCCTGCAACAGATAGAACCCGAAACCGATGGCCAGACTCGCCGATGCCGCTCGCAAGCGATTCACCCATACGCCCTTTCCCCGACGACCTAACCGAAACAGGCCATCGAGTGCGCGGCCGAGCGCCAACATCGCCAACAAAACCCCTAGGGCGAACAGCACCAGGTACAGCATGCCCAGCCAGGGGGAGGTCAGTTGAGTCAACGGGAGCAAGGCCAGCAGCGACGCCGATCCCGCCAGACCGTGCAGCGAGCCCACCATCACGGCGAGCTGTCCCGAACGGTGCGTGGGCAAACCGGACACGTGAAGATGCCGTCCGTGCCGCCCATGGCGGTGCAGTTGCAAGGGCGGCACACCAAAACCCAAGGTCCAAAAAACCCATATCCCCAGTGCAATGAGCACGTAGGCGACCAGGCTTTCCGCGATCTCACTGAGCATCACCGGCATGGCTTGGCCAGCAAATAACACGCCAGCACCAATGAGAAGCAACACCGCACCATGGCCCAGCGCCCATCGACCGCAAAACGCCAACGAGGAACGCCGGTTTCCGCGATCATTTCCTAAATTGGCAACGGCCAAAACGTGATCAGGGTCCAAGGCATGTAGAAGCCCTAAGGCGAAGCCAAGGCCCAGGGCCGCCGAGATGCTGGCTGCATCCATGAATCACCCACCGCAGGAAAGCTGCCGTCCGATAGTGGCCCGAGCTACTGACCATCCACCGACCGTGGACAACAGAATTGAGGATAAACCCGATTATTAAAGAATAACGATCCGCCCAATCCTGGCAATAGTTATTGATCATCGGAGCGATTTGGTGCAACTTAACAGAATCGCTCGCCAATGAAATTGGGGAACAATAGTTTCGTTAAAACAACAAGGTAAATGTCCAGCCGATGCTTCCGGCGCCCCGCGACGGTGCAAACGCAGGGCCCCTCGGCGAGGTGGCACGGAACGACACCGGCGCAACAAAAGACCGCACAGGCCGGGGAAATCAGCGGTATCAGACGGATTATTCTGAAAAAATAACAAGGACAAGTTTAATAAAATGCGATGGCCTACGATCCCACTTGTATTGCTGATCCTGACCGCTCCAGCACCATCGACAGCCAGCTGCGACTATTCGCGAGGCATTGCCCCTGACGGTGACGAAACGCTGTTTGACGGCTACTTTTTAGGCGGCGACGAATGCTTCTACGATCCCGCCCACACCGACGCCCAATCGGTTCCCGCATTCAGCCACCCTTCCCTTCGGAGCGAGCGGCGGCGGATCTACTATGTCAACGGCGCATCGGCGACGGCCGCACGGGAAGCGGCGAAATTACGGGAGTTGGCAACGACACACCAATTAGCCGTCGTCGGAATCTATTTTTCGTCCACCGGCAGAGCCGATGCTTTGGTCAACGTTAACCCGAACCAGTCTCGCAGCCGGGCGGTGGATACCCTAACCAAGTTGATTGTCCAACACCTGGAAAAACGCGAAATCATTCAAATCCGAAGTGGCAGCGCGGGCACGCTGGTGGTCGCCGATGCACTTCAGAACGTGGAAGCGTTGGCGAAGGCACGTACCCGTGATCGGTCATCAGCGCGTCGGTGGCTTGAGCTTGTCCGGTTCGAGAGTCACGGCTCGATCGCCCGCGACTATCCTGACGGTCCCCAGTATGTTCACTACGTCAATGTCCGGGATCCGGTTCCCAATACGGCCGGCGTGGCAAGCCCCGGTGCCCACCCCGGCGCCCATGCGATGATGGCCTATTTCTCCGACGCGCGTTCGCCCATCGAGGCGCAATTGGATGTGCTGCCGATACCCTTACAGGTCTTCTTAAGCGCCCACGGTTTTTCTGTCTACAACGCCTATCGACGGCCGTTTGAAGACGTTTACCGCGTCGCCAGATCAACACCGCTTTCGCTCGGCCGCGTGTGGTTGAGTCGGTTGGAACCCCGAACCGGATTCTGAACCCGGTGATCTTAGAGTTCCAACACCCGCTGGTAGAACGCCAGTTCGTCCTTCAGGCAAGCGATGGTGGTTTCTGCCCGACGGAAGCCGTGACCTTCATGAGCAAAGGACCGATAGGTAACATCCAGATTTCTTCGGCCTAGCGCGGCCACCAAGCCTTCCGCTTGATCCGGCGGAACCACTTTGTCCTTCAGTCCCTGAAAAAACAACACCGGGCGATTGAAACCATCGAGCTGAAACAACGGCGAACGCGCACGATAAAGATCAGAGGCCTCAGGCCAGGGACCGACCAGACGGTCCAAATAGCGGGATTCAAACTTGTGTGTATCACGCGTGAGCGACTCCAGATCGCTGATTCCGTAGTAGCTGGTCCCGGCTGCGAAGATGTCGTAAAAGCACAAAGCACACAACACAGTATAACCACCGGCGCTGCTGCCGCTGATTACCATACGACGTCTGTCGACCCGACCATTCTCGGCCAGGAAACGGGCGCCTTCCACACAGTCGGCCACGTCAGCTACTCCCCACTGACCCTCCAGGGCATCTCGATAAGCGCGGCCGTATCCTGTACTCCCCCGATAGTTGACATCCAAAACAGCAAATCCACGGCTGGTCCAAAACTGAATGCGGGGGTCGAAAGCCGTGGTCGCCCGACTGGTGGGGCCGCCATGGCACTTCACCAGCAACGGCGGCAGGGTATTCTCCGGCGCGCGGTACTCGTCGTTGCGCGGCGGGTAAAACAAACCATGGGCCGACGCGCCTCCTTCGGTCGGAAACGAGATGGGTTCCGGCGTGGATACAAGCGTCGGTTTTAAAGGGGCCTCGCCCATCTGTCGGCGCCGCATCGTCTCAATGCCCCCCACCGGTACGTCGACGAGAACCGGCGGCTCATGAGGCGATGCGGCGACGAAATTCACGCCGATCTCACCCGCGCGAATGTCTTCATATTCGGTCCATGGAAGATCCAAAATCTTAAAAGCCCCGGTACCCGGATTCAACTGGCCCAACCATCGACGGCCATCCCGAATAAAGACGCACAACAGATGGCCGTCCGGCAAGATCGCATAGCTGCGCATGTCGAACTGCCATTGCGGAAAACCGAAATCGGCCGACATCGGACAGAGGTTGCGGGAGCAGGTGCCGTCCCAGTGATGAAGATTCCACCAACCACTCCGGTCCGAGATGTAGTACAAGCCGCCATCTGGAGAAAATTCGGGTTGGCACAGGGACTCCGCGGCCGATCCCGCGATCCGACGTTCTTGCACCAACTCGCCGGTCGAGGTCACATCCGAAAGCCACAATTCGCTACCATTCCAGGGCATATTGGGATGATCCCACGACAACCACGCCAGTCTCCGGCCGTCCGAACTCACCCGCGGGCTGGCATAAAAATCTCGTCCGGCTTGGAGAACTTCACACCGGTTCCGGCGGATAGCGACGATTTCCGCGCGCGGTTCGCCCCCCACCTGCTCATGCTCCGCGACGGCGATCAGACGCTGGTGCGGGACATCCCAAATCAAATCAGCGAATCGGCGCCGTGGATCGACCAGGTACGGTTCGGGCGCCACACCTTCTTCCAAGCAATAAATCGCTTGGTCCGCATCGTTGACGAACCAAAGATGGCCATCAGCAATCGCAAACGCACCACCGCCATACTCATGCACCCGACTTCGGACACTGAACGGTTCGGGCAACAAAAGTCGGGGATCCCGCCCCGGATCGGCGCAGTAAATCGCGACCCGGCCGCCTTCCTGTGGGACCGGTTGGGCCCAATACAACGTTCCACCGCTTTGGATTGGCCGAAAAGGAAAGGCACGCTGTGCCGCCACGGCGGCTGCGGACAGGGGGGAGATCCAGCGGCCATATGGCATCACCGGCAATGACGCGTCAGTATGATCCATTCAACCCGACTCCTGTCGCAACGCCCCGTTGGAGAACTCGATGCGGCGCGTTTCCTCAGCAGTGGCGTCCGGCTTGAAGGAACGCTCGATAAGGGTCACGTTGTCGTCATGATCGACCAGGAGCACGGTCGAAGCGCGGGTCCCGTAAAGCGGACTCTGAATGAAGATGGGCGATAACAAGCGTTCCCACTCGAGACCGATCCCCGTATCGGGCAGCTCCGAATCGGTCGCTTTATCCCGATCATAGAGCAGATCCAGCAGCGCGTTCGGATCGACCGCGTCCTCCTGAACGATGCCTTCAAAACGTTGTTTGCCCTTGATCACTTTGGGCCAGAGCGAATCCAGGCGGCCATTGCTCAGCCCGTAGATTCCGGGCGAGAGTTCATTTAAGAACGGCTGATGCCGGTTACAGGCGTACACCAGCGAATCGGCATCGCCAAGCAGGAGGTTGAAGCCATTATACTGATCACCGCAGCTCGACACAGACCGCGCATAATGGACCGGAGGCAGTGGTGTCGAGGCAAAGTTTTGAACCAGCTCCCCGCGCGAGCGTGCATCCGCGCGCCGGGAGGCTGGCTCGCGAACATTGGTCACGGCGGCAAAGCAACCGTCCGAACGCACCGCAAGCCAACTCCCGCCGCCTAGCAGGTCCCGCCCACCCGCTACGTTGGGCATATCGGGCCACACCCCAGCAGGCGAAGCGGGCCGATCATGGAATTCATCTCGATTTGCCGCCAGGATCACGCGATAGCGCGGATGCCGTTTCCAAGCAATAAACAGTACGCACATAAAATGATAACAAGCCCGCTCTTAGAACTAGCCGGGCCACGGTCGTTGTGTTTTCAGTTTAACATTCGCGTTTTAGCATCGGAGATTGACTGGCTCAGGTCATCCGGTAAACTACGCGGTCCCCACTACGGCCCGACTAAGGGTCTCGAATATGAGGCTTGACCTCAAACTCACACCACTTCACCCAAACTTCGTGCGAATTGGAATGGTTCAGTCAGAGCAAACTCAACATATTGTGATCGTCGGGGCAGGCTTTGCCGGTCTTCACGCAGCCCAGTTGTTATCGCGTGATCCCCATTTTTTCGTCACGATCGTCGATAAGCGTAACTATCATCTGTTCCAACCGCTACTGTATCAGGTAGCCACAGGCGGCCTGGCGCCCAGCGACATCGCCACACCGATTCGACACGTTCTCAGAGGCCGTCCTAATGTCCGCGTGGTCCAAGCGGCGATCACCGATATCGACCCGGAAAAGAAGAAAGTCCTCTACCGCGACGGCGAAATCCGCTACGACATTCTCATCGCCGCCTCGGGAGTTAAACACAGTTACTTCGGTAACGACCAGTGGCGGGAGTGCGCTCCGGGCCTGAAAACCGTTGAGCATGCCCTGGAGATGCGCCAGCGCATCTTCACCGCGTTTGAGGCGGCCGAGCTGGAAAAGGATTCAATCAAACAGAGGGCCTTGCTGAATTTCGTCATCGTCGGCGCGGGCCCGACCGGTGTGGAATTGGCGGGCGCCATCGGCGAGTTGGCCCAGCACACTTTGAAGCGCGAGTTCCAGAATATCAGCACTCCCGAGGCACGGATTATTCTGGCCGAGGGCGCAAACCAGGTTTTGCCGTCCTATCCGGAAAAACTGGCCAACTCCGCTCAACGGTATCTTGAAAGGCTGGGCGTGGAAGTGCGCACTCAAACGCTGGTCACCCAAATCGATCACGACCGCGTGGTGTTAAAGGATCAAAGCGGGAACGAAGAAACGCTGCCGGCGAAAACCGTTCTTTGGGCCGCAGGGGTCAAAGCGTCCCAGTTCGGACAGGCGCTGTCTAAAAAGTTGCGGTGTCAACTGGATCGGGCAGGCAAAGTGTATGTCAACGCGGATTTATCACTGCCAGATCACCCGGATATTTTTATCATCGGCGACCTGGCCCATTTCGAGCATCAAGGTGATAAGCCTTTGCCAGGCGTAGCACCCGTTGCGATGCAACAAGGCCGCTATGTCGCGCGTCTTCTAAGCGCAAGACGGCGGGGTAAGACCACGCCGCCATTTCGCTATCGAGATAAAGGCAGCATGGCCGTAATCGGACGCCATGCGGCCATAGCCGATTTGCGCTTCCTCCGACTCAGCGGAACACTGGCTTGGTACCTGTGGGTGGCCGTGCACATCATGGGACTGATCGAATTCGGTAACCGCTTGCTGGTGATGACCCGCTGGGCGTGGAGCTATGTCACCCGGAAAAGTGGCGCCCGCCTCATTACTAGCGTACCGGAAGCCAGAACCGAACAGGCGGGACGGGCCCATCGACCGCCGCCATCTTCCTGACCTGTCGCACCGACGCGTTCGCTCGGTTGTCGCAGTTGAGATGGGATCAATGGCCGTAATGCGCCGGCCACTAAACCGCGGCTAGATTCAGCTCCTTGATTTTCCTAGTCAAGGTATTACGACCCCAGCCCAGCAAACGAGCGGCTTCTTGGCGGCGCCCGCCAGTGTAATTCAGCGCAGTTTGAATCATGATCCGCTCGAAGTTGGGCGTGGCGTGACCCAGCAGATTGGCTTCGCCACTGGCCAGTTGCTGCTCCGCCCACTGCCGAAGTGCTTCTTCCCAACCTTGAATCGGCCCCTCGGCCTCCATCACGTCGGGGTTTCTCAACTCCGGCGGCAAGTCCTGCATATGGATCTCGCGCCCTGACGCCATCACCGTCAACCATCGACAGGCATTCTCCAACTGGCGAACGTTGCCGGGCCACTCCAACCGACACAAGTAGGCCTCCACGTTCGGGCGTAATACCTTCGGCTCCATATTCAGTTCTCTCGCCGCACGGTTTAGAAAGAACTTCAGCAGCAAAGGAATATCTTCCCGGCGTTCACGCAGGGGCGGTATTTGTATCCGAATCACATTGAGACGATGAAACAGATCCTCACGGAAATCTCCCGAGCGAACCAAGGCTTCAAGATTCTGGTGGGTGGCGGCGATGATGCGCACGTCGACTTTGATCGGCATGTGGCCCCCAACCCGGTAAAACTGGCCATCGGCCAGCACCCGCAATAGCCGTGTTTGCAAGTCGGCCGGCATATCGCCGATCTCGTCCAGAAACAGCGTCCCGCCGTCGGCTTGCTCGAACCGACCCCGACGCTGAGTCTGGGCGCCAGTGAAAGAACCGCGTTCGTGGCCGAACAACTCCGATTCCAGCAAATCCCTGGGTATGGCTGCCGTATTGATCGCGATGTAGGGCTTGTCCGCACGCGGACTGTGTCGGTGCAACGCTTTAGCGACCAACTCTTTGCCGGTGCCGGATTCGCCGTTGATGAGTACCGTAATGTGGGACCGACTCAAACGCCCGATAGCGCGGAACACCTCCTGCATGGCCGGGGCTTCGCCGATAATCGTGGGGATTTCAGATGCGTCGCCGTGATTCACCCCCATGGCCCGGCTCTGTTCCATGCGGTGCTTGAAGGCACGGCGAACGAGACCGACGGCCTCGTAAACGTCAAACGGTTTCGGTAAGTATTCGAAAGCCCCGCCTTGATACGACGCCACCGCGCTGTCCAAGTCGGAATGAGCGGTCATGACGATCACCGGAAGATCCGCCTCGACCTCATGGATTTGGCGCATGAACTCTAATCCGTCCATTCCGGGCATGCGCACATCGGTGACAATCACATCCGGTCGTTCGGTCTTCAAGCGGTACAACGCCTCTTCGGCGCCCTCGAAGCTTTGTGTGGCCATGCCATCATTGCGGAGCGCCTTTTCCAGCACCCAGCGCATGGAACGGTCGTCGTCGACGATCCAAACACTTACATCACTTGCACTCATGACTAGGCGGCTCCAAGGGTAAATAGATTGAGAATCGGGTACGGCCAGTGCGGCTCTCGCATTCAATCAGGCCACCGTGACGGCTCACTAAATCTTGCGCAATGGACAGTCCCAGGCCGGTCCCGTCAGCACGGCTGGTCACCATCGGATAGAACACATGCTCGACCACGTCTGCCGGGATACCCGGACCGTTGTCGATGACATCGACTCGAACGACTATTCGATGGCGTTGGTGGCCAATCGTCAACTGCCGCTCGGCCCGGGTTCTCAGCAGAATTTCAGCGTGACGACCTTCTGCTACTTGGGCATCCAAAGCTTGCGTGGCATTGCGCACGATGTTTAGTAATGCTTGAATAAGCTGATCAGGGTCGGCGATGATCGTAGGCAAACTGGGGTCATAATCGGGTATCAGTGTAATGCCGGGATGGCCTTCCGCTTCGACCAAGGTACGTACCCGTTCGACAACCTGATGAACGTTGATTTCTCGCATCCTGGGGAGCGTATTTGGACCCAGTAAGACATCTACCAGATTCTGCAGGCGGTCAGCCTCATCCATAATCACGCGGGTGTATTCACGTAAAGCCGCACTATCGAATTCATGCTCTAACAGCTGGGCCGCGCCCCGCAACCCGCCCAGGGGATTTTTGATCTCATGCGCCAGCCCTCGGACCACCGCCCGAGACGCGTGTTGCTGTGCCAACAACTGTTCATCCCGTGTGATCCGTTGATGCCGATCTTGCGCCGGCAACTCCAGCAACAAGCCAGGTTCCCCACGATCACCGACCAACGGCGTAACCACACAGTCGACCAATATGCCTTGGCTTGAATCATTCGCCGGATTCAGGCGCATCTGTCGCTCAGTGAACGGGCTATTGGTTGCCAAGGCTTCGGCCAGCTTGGATCGCAGGGCAGTAATACCCAGCGGGGTGTCATCAATGGAATGCCCGACCAAACGACGTGAACTGAAACCCAGCAGCATTTCACCGGCGCTGTTGAGATAACGAACAATTAGCTTCTGATCCAGATAAACCACTGCCGTGCTCAAGTAGTCCAGCAATTCGGATTGCAGACAACTCGATACGTCCGGAGACCTTTTTGTCTTGTCAGATGATCGATTGGTCATGGTCGCCTTAATGCAAAAACTGAACCAACAGAACGAAAACCGACATGTAGCGCCGGGCATGGCGGATACGGGCGATAGACGATGAGGTCAATTCGGAACCGGCGCAGATCAGCGCAATAGCAAAACCAAACGATTCGAGATGCGCTTAAGGAACTGATAACGATCTGATAATACGAGTATTTTCGTAATTACTAGCGCCACCCAAGGACATAAGAACGGTCCCGTCAATCTCACCAGAATCGACGCACCATTATAGTGCGCTCTTTACGGGGCGCGTAGTGGTGAGGGAATTGGTTGGGCACCGCCCAAGCGGCGTAAATGGAAGGTAGTGGACGAGGACACGACGACTTCGTTGGTCTCCTCGCGCACTTGGACGGTGAGCTGGTGGGTTCCCGGATTCACGTCTTCGATGGAAAATTGATTGGTGAGATAGCTGCCTTTTTCCTCGCCATCCAGGATGACCTGAATGCGATGCTCAGGCATCAATGACGGCTGGATATTCAGTTTGATCTCAACGTTTCCAAGATTGGTCAGAACAACCTCATCGACCGCCGGCGAAAGGACGGAGAAGCTCTGGTATTCAGCGTCAGCGGATGTCTTTGACGCAGCAGACTCTTTGGAATCACTCTGGGGAGGTAGTGCAGGAATCGTATGTGGATCGTCCAATTCCATCCGCTGGGCGCCAGGACGGGGCTCATCGGAATAGTGGCGGTTGCCATCTTCGTCGACCCAATAGTAAATCGTCGCGGCAAAGCCAGAAGCCGAGATAACAAAGCAGAGGAAAAAGCTGAAAACGCTGAACCGCATGTGGGGAAGATACTGCGTTTGGTCGCGTGAGGCAAATAGAGGCCCCTTGTTTGAGGGGCCTCTATCTGTCCGATCTCGACGATCTCTATTAGAGACTGTAGTACATGTCGAACTCGACCGGATGGGTGGTCATCCGCAGGCGCGTGACCTCGTCCATCTTGAGAGCGATGTAAGCATCGATCATGTCGTTGCTGAACACACCGCCGGCGGTAAGGAACTCACGATCACTATCCAAGCCCGCCAGTGCCTGGTCAAGCGCATTGGCCACCTGAGGAATCGCTTTTTCTTCCTCTGGCGGTAGATCGTAAAGATCTTTATCCATGGCGTCGCCCGGATGAATCTTGTTTCGAATTCCGTCCAAGCCGGCCATCATCATTGCCGAGAAGGCGAGATACGGATTGGCGGTGCTGTCCGGGAAGCGCACTTCGATACGACGCGCTTTGGGGCTGGATACCCAAGGGATTCGAACCGACGCACTGCGGTTACGGGCGGAATAAGCCAACATGACGGGTGCTTCGAAACCCGGCACCAAGCGCTTATAGCTGTTGGTGCTGGGATTGCTGAAGGCGTTGATGGCATGGGCGTGTTTGATCAAACCGCCAATGTAGTAGAGCGCGGATTCCGACAAACCGCCGTACTGGTCGCCCGAAAAGACGTTGGTACCGTCTTTGCTCAAGGACTGGTGGACATGCATGCCGTTGCCATTGTCACCGACCAGCGGCTTGGGCATAAAAGTAGCCGTTTTACCGTAGCCGAGGGCGACGTTCATGATAGCGTACTTCAGAATTTGAACTTCGTCCGCTTTGCGCACCAAGGTGCCGAACTTCACGCCGATTTCACATTGTCCGGCGGTTGCCACCTCATGGTGGTGTACTTCGGTGATCAGGCCCATCTCTTCCAGGGCTAAGCACATGGCACCGCGAATGTCGTGCAGCGAGTCGACCGGCGGGACGGGGAAATAACCGCCTTTTACACCAGGCCGGTGTCCCAAGTTACCGTCTTGATAGACCCGCTCGGTGTTCCAGGATGATTCTTCGGAGTCGACCTTGTAAAAAGAACCGCTGATATCGCTGCCCCAGCGCACATCATCGAATACGAAAAATTCGTTCTCGGGACCGAAATACGCGGTATCCGCAACACCAGTGGAACCGAGATAAGCCTCAGCGCGCTTGGCGATCGACCGCGGGCACCGATCATATCCTTGCATCGTGCTCGGTTCGACCACGTCACAACGCAAATGTATGGTCGTTTCTTCAAAAAACGGATCGAGCACCGCGGACTCGGCATCCGGCATGAGAATCATGTCGGATTCCTGAATCCCCTTCCAACCTGCAATGGATGAACCATCGAACATTTTCCCGGCTTCAAAGACATCTTCCTCAACCGTGTGGGCCGGCACAGTGACGTGCTGCTCTTTACCACGGGTGTCCGTGAAGCGGAAATCCACGAACTTAACATCCTTGTCCTTGAGCATCTTCATGACGTCGTTAGCGGACATTATTTTCCTCCACGATGCGAAACAATGAATCTCCCACCCGTTGCTCTTCGGGTCAGGCGATTTTCTGCCTTTTGCACAAACTATGCCACGCGACTGCAAGAGCATTTGCTTGGGAATGCCGGCAGTTACCCAGCGCCGCACATCAGCCATCGCACCATTATGGAGCGAAAAAAAACGGATTGCACCAAAATAGATCAACGATGGACGAAACGGTGAATGGTTCTGGTTTCACTCATCTCGCACGCACATCCTAATACGGATTGAGGCTGGATGCTCGTTCACCATCACTGTCGTATCGTGGGTAACGGTCGTTTTCTGCTTCAGGACAGGCCCGGCCATCCCGAAATCCCGCCTCACGCTGATATTTCTTACCGCGTAACACAGATCGTGTCATGTTTTGTGCCGCATTTCGCGGGGGGTCAAGGGCGCTGGACCCATGGGCATGGACGGGTGCATGCAGAGCGCGCCCCAAGCTATACTGGCCCGCTGAATTCCCTAAGATAGAACCGAGAACGGTCCCGTTTTCGTCGTGACTTAAGGTCTACGCATGAGCGCATCAACCCCCGAGACGTTCCAGGATTTGATCCTGGCTCTCCAGACATTCTGGGCCAAGCAAGGCTGCGTCCTGCTACAACCGCTGGATATGGAAGTCGGGGCAGGAACCTTTCATCCCGCAACGTTTCTCCGAGCCATCGGTCCTGAACCCTGGCACGTGGCGTATGTTCAACCATCACGTCGGCCAACGGACGGACGTTACGGTGAAAACCCCAATCGCCTTCAACACTATTACCAGTTTCAGGTGCTTTTGAAGCCCTCGCCGGACCACATTCAAGAGCTTTATATCGATTCGCTCAAAGCACTGGGAATTGACCCGTTGGTCCACGATATTCGCTTCGTCGAAGACAATTGGGAGTCACCGACCCTCGGAGCCTGGGGACTGGGCTGGGAAGTCTGGCTGAACGGGATGGAAGTGACGCAGTTTACCTACTTCCAACAAGTAGGCGGTCTGGATTGTCGCCCGGTGAGTGGTGAAATCACTTACGGCCTGGAGCGAATCGCGATGTATCTACAGGGCGTCGCCTCCGTCTACGATTTGGTTTGGGCCCGCACACCAAAGGGCCCGGTGAGTTATGGCGACGTGTTTCATCAAAATGAGGTCGAGATGTCCCGCTACAACTTCGAGGTGGCCGCGACCAAACCTCTGTTCCGTCATTTCGACGAGTGTGAGTCGCAATGCCAAGCCTTGCTCGAAGCGGGCTTAGCGTTACCGGCGTACGAACAAGTCATCAACGCCTCACATACCTTCAATCTTCTTGATGCACGCAAAGCCATCTCCGTCGCTGAGCGGCAACGGTACATCTTGCGCGTTCGAGGCATGGCTCGCGCGGTTGCCGAACGCTACTATCAAACGCGCGAATCGCTCGGTTTTCCCATGTTGAAAGGGCGGGAGTCTTCGCATGGCTGAGCAATCGGAATTTTTACTCGAAATCGGTACGGAAGAATTGCCGCCCAAGGCGCTGCGTAAGCTGAGTGAAGCGCTGCGCGATCATTTGGGTAACGAGTTAGAACAACTCCAATTGAATTTCGATTCTATCCGGGCCCTGGCCAGTCCGAGACGTTTGGCCGTTCTGGTCTCAGGTTTGGAAACTGAGCAACCCGATCGCACGGAAGACCGACGTGGTCCAGCGATCGCCAGCGCGTTCGACTCGGAAGGGAATCCCACCAAAGCCGCAGAGGGTTTTGCCCGATCATGCGCCACCACGGTGGCCGAGTTGGATCGGTTAGTCACCGACAAGGGAGAGTGGTTGCTGGCGCGTTTGCACCAACCCGGTCAAACCGCAGTGGATTTGTTGCCCGAAGCCGTTCGCCTAGCCGTGGCCAAGTTACCCGTCCCGAAGTTGATGCGATGGGGTGATGGCGATGTCAGCTTTGTTCGGCCAGTTCACTGGGTCGTGATGTTACTGGGCCGTGATGTAGTAGGCGGCGAAGTTCTGGGACACGCGGCGGATCGTGTTACCCGGGGTCATCGTTTTCTCCACCCCGGGTCGGTGAGTCTGGATCAGGCGGGCGACTATACCGCGCAGCTCCGACAAGCGTCCGTGATGGTCGATACGGATGAACGGATTCAAACCATCCGAGCTCAGATTGAAAAACTCGCCCAAGAGCTCGGCGGGGAAGCTGTTCTCGACGCCGCACTCCTAGAAGAGGTGGCTGGGCTCATCGAATGGCCGGTGGCAATCGTAGGCGCAATCGAACATCGGTACTTGGCGCTGCCGCCGGAAGTCATCATTTCCACCATACAAGGTCATCAAAAGTATTTTGCCATTCGAGATCCGAAAAACGGTGGCTTGATGCCGTATTTCGTCACGGTAAGTAATCTGGTCAGCCGCGACCCGGTTCAAGTGAAGGCCGGTAATGAGCGTGTGGTGCGCCCGAGATTGGCCGACGCGGAGTTCTTCTACCGGGAAGACTTGAAGACCCCGCTGAAGGATCGGGCGAGCGCTCTTGGCGGCGTCGTTTTCCAAGACCGGTTGGGTTCCATGGCCGATCGCGTGGAGCGCCTCGAGAGGCTCGCCGCCCGAATCGGAGAGGCGCTCGGTGCAGATATTGAGGCCGTTCGGCAAGCCAGCCAGCTGGCCAAGGCGGATCTTTTATCGGGAATGGTGAACGAGTTTCCCGAACTGCAAGGGGTTATGGGCAGCTATTACGCGAGGGCACAGGGTTACTCCTCGAAGGTGGCTACGCCGATTAGGGAGCACTATCTACCCCGATTCGCCGGAGATGCGCTGCCTGCCGACCCGGAATCTCAGGCCCTCGCCTTAGCGGATCGGCTCGATCTACTGTGTGGAATATTCGCGCTTGGTCAACGTCCCACCGGGGAAAGGGACCCTTTCGGTTTACGGCGAGCTGCCATCGGCCTTCTGCGGATCGCCATCGAAGCGGAACAGGACGTGGATTTCGTGCCTTTGATAAAGGCGGCCGCTGACGCCCAACCGGTATCGACGGACCCGGAAACACGCAATGCCGTGTTCGATTTCATTTTCGAGCGCCTCAGGGTTCATTACCTTGAACAAGACATCCCGCACGATGTCATTTCGGCGGTGATGGCCCGACGTCCCGGATCGCCGCTGGATTTTGATCGTCGTCTCCGAGCGCTGCTGAACTTCCGACAGTCTTCGTCCTGGGAGGCTTTGGCCGCAGCGAACAAACGAATCCATAACATCCTCAAACAGGCGGAACCAAACAACACGCCGACAGATCCGGACCGGTTCGAGGAAGACGCCGAGAAAGCGGTTTTCAGCGCGATGTCAAATATCGCGCCGGAAGTTGAATCCGCACTTTTTCAGCGAGATTATAGCCGGGCCATGTTCCATCTCGCCCATCTGCGGGAACCGGTGGATCGTTTTTTCGACGAGGTGATGGTGATGGCGGACGATCCCGCCGTGCGCGCCAATCGGCTGAGTCTATTGGCGCAAATGCGCGAGATGTTTTTGGGGGTGGCGGATCTGTCGTGTCTACAGAACTCGGCATGAGTACAAATCGGCTTATCATTCTTGACCGCGATGGTGTGATCAATGCCGAGTCAGATCAATACATTAAAAACGTCGACGAGTGGCATCCGCTGCCAGGTAGCCTGGAGGCGGTCGTTCAGCTCAAGAATGCGGGTTACCGCGTCGTCTTGGCAACGAACCAATCCGCCATCGGGCGCGGCCTGATGAGCAAGCACGCACTTTACGAGATTTTCTGCGAGATGCAGCGCCGGCTTGCGCAGCTTGGCGGAGCGATAGATGCGATGTTTTACTGCCCGCATCATCCGGATGCCCATTGCCGGTGTCGCAAGCCTCAACCCGGCATGCTGGAACAGATCGCGCGTTATTATCACGTTTCGCTCGACGGCGTACCATTCGTCGGTGATGCTTCCCGCGATATCGACGCCGCCCGGGCGGCGGGGGCGCAACCCATTTTAGTACGGACCGGCCGGGGTTCGGATAACGAAGCCCTTTATTCATACTCCGAGGCGATACCGGTCTTTGATAACCTAGCCGCCTTTGCCAATGCCATGGCTGAGAATTCGCCTGATGGGGGAGACGTTCGTGCCCGCGAATAACCTTCACATTAGCTGGGTACAAAAGGGAAGGTGCATTCTATTCAAAGTTTGCGTCGTACTCAGCGTGCTTGCTTGGGCACCGATTTTTCTGATCGGGTCGTTGTTCGGATATCACGCAACGTATCGTTTGGCGTTAGTCTGGTTACGGTTTCACTATTGTCTGGTGCGTCGCCTGCTGGGACTCAGCTTTTCCGTCCATGGACAAGAACATCTGCCGCAAGGCCCCGTGGTGGTTCTGAGCAAACACCAATCGGCCCTTGAGACACTCACGTTTCAGCTGTTCATGCCCCGGCAGACTTGGGTGATCAAAAGAGAATTGCTCGGGATCCCGGTTTTTGGTTGGTGTCTCAAGCGCTTAAGACCCATTCATATCGACCGTGCATCGGCTGCCAGTGCACTCAAAGACGTGCTGCGCCAAGGCGCCGATCATCTCATCCAAGGCACTTGGGTTATTATCTTTCCCGAGGGGACACGGGTTGAGCCAGGCAAATCCAAGCCATACTTCAAAGGCGGCGCGTTGTTGGCAAAACGCGCGCGCGTACCGGTGGTTCCGATTGCTCACAATACCGGTGAATACTGGTTGAACGACTCGCCTTGGGTACGCGCCGGTCGCTGCGAAGTACGAATCGGGGAGCCCATTGATACGACAGCTTTGAGTCCAGCAGAGATCAATCAAAGAGCTCAGGACTGGATCGAAGGGTCGATGGATGAAATCAGCGAGTTTCGATAGTGACTTTATTGAGCCAACAATCTTTCAGCTGCCGATAACAACTCGTTTCCGAGTATTTAGACATCCAAGTTACCAACTAACAATGCATTTTTTTCAATAAACTCACGGCGCGGTTCGACCTGATCTCCCATCAACGTGGTAAAGATATCATCGGCTGCGATGACATCTTCGATATTGACCCGCAGCAGCCGTCGAGTCTCTGGATTCATCGTGGTCTCCCACAGCTGATCCGGATTCATCTCGCCGAGACCCTTATAGCGTTGAATATGTTGACCCCGCCAGCCTTCGTCCATCAACCAATCCACAGCAGTCTTGAAGTTGGTAATCGCCTGCTGCTTGTCTCCCCGCTCAATACGTGCAGAATCCTGGAGCAAGTCGGCCAGTTCCCGTCCGAGTTCGATCAGACCACGATACTCTGCGGAAACGAACAGTTCCCGAGGCAGGTTAATTGTTTGGGGGATACCGTGGCGAATCCGGTTTAAAGCCACGCCGTCAGCGCTTGCGCGCTGCAATTCATACCGTACTTGAGAATCACAGAGCGCATTGAGTTCGATGACCAAGCTCAGCGCCCAGTCACGGAGCTGCGCCCCGTCCCCCATCAACTCTTCTGTGACCGCCGTATGGTAGATCAGTGCTTCCAGAACCAAGGGGTCATAGTGACGTTTCAAGCGACCAATCGTCTGCATGGTCTGTTGGTACGTCCGAACCAAGCGTTCTAATGGCTCACCCGTAATAGGGGGGGCATCTGAAGCGACGAAAAGACGGGCACCATCCACCGCCGTTTCCAACAGGTAGTCGGCCAGTGCGGTGTCGTCTTTCAGATAACGCTCTTGTTTTCCTTTCTTGACCTTATATAAGGGCGGTTGGGCAATATACACGTGGCCCCGCTCTACCAACTCGAACATCTGACGGTATAGGAACGTCAACATCAAGGTACGGATGTGGGAGCCATCCACATCGGCATCGGTCATGATAATAATGCGATGATAACGAAGCTTGTCCGGATCAAAATCTTCTCTTCCCACCCCACAGCCCAGTGCCGTGATCAGGGTGGCCACTTCCTGCGAAGAGAGCATTTTGTCGAATCGGGCCTTTTCCACGTTCAGGATTTTTCCTTTCAACGGCAAGACGGCCTGAGCCCGTCTATCCCTCGCTTGTTTGGCCGAGCCGCCCGCAGAATCACCCTCAACAATAAAGATCTCCGACTTCGCCGGGTCTTTTTCTTGGCAGTCCGCTAACTTGCCCGGCAAACCCGCCACATCCAGAGCACCTTTTCGGCGGGTCATCTCGCGCGCTTTACGCGCCGCTTCTCGGGCTCGCGCGGCTTCCACGATTTTCGCCGCGATGGCTTTGGCGTCCTGCGGGTTTTCCATCAAAAACTCTGAGAGCTTCTCGGCGACCGCGTTCTCGACAATGCCCTTAACCTCCGAAGAAACCAGCTTGTCTTTGGTCTGAGACGAAAACTTCGGGTCCGGAACCTTAACCGACAACACGGCCGTCAAGCCCTCTCGCGAATCATCACCAACCGGGTTGACCTTGTCCTTTTTGACCAACCCGGACGTTTCGATGTACTGGTTCATCGTCCGCGTCAAAGCCGCGCGAAAACCTGCTAAGTGGGTGCCGCCGTCGCGCTGGGGAATGTTGTTGGTGAAACAAAAGACATTCTCTTGATAGGAATCATTCCACTGCAACGCCAGTTCGACCGATGTGTCATCACGGTCGACGATGAAATGAAAAATGCCGGGCTGAATTGGGGTTTTCTTTTTATTCAGATGCTCGACAAACGCTCGGATACCACCCTTATACTCGAACAATGCGTCGCGGTCAGCGCGCTCATCCGTCAACTGGATGCGTACACCTGAGTTCAAAAAAGACAGTTCACGAAGGCGGCGGGCCAGAATATCGAAATGGAACTCAATATTCGTGAAAGTTTCCGCGCTGGGTTTAAACCGAACCGTCGTCCCGGTACGATCCGTATCTCCGACGATTTCCAGTTTGGTCACCGGTTCGCCGTGTTCGTATCGCTGCCGATGGATTTTCCCCGCACGATAAATGGTTAACTCCAGGGTTTCGGACAAGGCATTCACCACTGAAACGCCAACACCGTGTAATCCACCGGAGACTTTGTAGGAGTTCGCGTCGAATTTCCCGCCTGCATGAAGGACGGTCATAATCACTTCCGCAGCCGGTCGACCCTCTTCCGGATGCATGTCGACCGGGATACCCCGCCCATTGTCACTGACCGTAACCGATTGATCGCCATGGATCACCACTTGGATCTCGCTACAATAGCCGGCCAAGGCTTCGTCAACGGCGTTGTCGACGACCTCGAACACCATGTGATGTAATCCGGTACCGTCATCCGTGTCCCCAATGTACATACCCGGACGCTTTCGAACAGCATCGAGCCCCTTGAGAACCTTAATATTGCTCGAGTCGTAGGAATTCGCACTCATTCCCTAGTCGCCTTAATAATAAAAAAGTAATTATATCATTGCCTTCACATGGCCGTGTTCCACGTGGAACCACCTTGTAGTGTCTATTTCTGCCGGCGGGTGCAAATCTCGACGAAGGCTGGATACCACAATCTGCGCCCCCAGCTGACCCATGGCCGCGGTCAACCGAATCACCCCCTCTTCATCCAATTCCGACGATAAATCGTCGACTAGAAGTAAGGGTGTGCATTGATTTACCTCCCGAGCAGTCGCCACCTGCGCAAACACCAGTGCGGCTGACAACAATTTCTGTTGCCCACGGGATAGACGTTCCGCCGCCGGGCGCCCGTCCACCAGAATATCCAGATCGGCCCGATGGGGGCCGGAACGCGTCTGTCCGTAGCGGACATCGACGGCAATGCCGTTCGAAATTGCCTCCCCAAGACTCTGCCCATCCGGCCAGCCGGACCGATACCGCAGAGTCAAAGACCCTATGTTCGCCAAATGCGCAACAAGCGACTCAATCTTCGGCTGCAATTCTGCCAACTGTTGCCGACGCCACCGATCAATCAACTCCCCAGCTTCGACCAGTGAGTGATCCCAAACCCGAATCTCGGACGGACGACCGCCGCGCCTCAAACAGGCATTTCTCTGATCTAATGCGCCACGAAACCGACGCCAAGCGGCATGGGAGGTGTGTTCCACGTGGAACACACTCCAGTCCAAATACCGTCGACGCTCTGCCGGTCCGCCCGAAACCAGTTCGTGACTTCGGCTATGCAGAACTTGCACCGGCAAACGGTGAGCCAACTCCCCGATAGACCTTGCGGGCTGACCGCCGATGCGTGCTTCAACGCCCTGACTGGTCGTCCAACTCAGACCCATCGGCCAGGCCCGCCCAGGACCACAGGTGACTTGCCCGAACACTTGAAAGCCACTCGCACCCGCTTTCACAAGTGGCTTACGGAGATTGGTGCGGAAGGATCGTCCGTGCCCCAGAACGGCAATGGCTTCTAAAAAGCTGGTCTTCCCAGAGCCATTTTGACCGAACACACAATTCCATTGTTCACTGAGCTCAACATCCAAGTGTTGGAAACACCGGAACGTTCGGCTCCCCAAAGAAACAAGGGGCATAGGCAATTAGAGACGCATGGGCATCACAACATGCCGGCTGCGCTCGTCGCTCAGGCCATGAATCACACAACTGCCGTTCCCATCGGTAAACTCGACTTCAATCTCATCGGCTGGTACGACGGACAAGGGATCCAATAAGTAACCGACGTTAAACCCGATCTCCAAGCCTTCGCCCTGAAATTTCGCCTGCAACTGTTCTTCCGCATTTTCATGTTCGGAATTGTGGGCGAGCACTACCACACTATCCGGACTCAGATTCAAGCGAACACCTCGGAACTTTTCGTTCGACAAAATCGCGGCACGGGTAAGCGCTTGGCGAAACTGACCGCGATCGACGACCAGTCGACGAGCTCCCTTCGGGGGGATAACTTTCTCATAATCCGGGAAACGACCATCGACCAACTTCGAAGTGAACTGCCGCGAACCCAAGTTAACCCGAATGTGATTATGGCTGACTTCAATGTCCGCTTGGTCCTCATCGTCGGTCAACAAACGCTGCAATTCCAATATCCCTTTTCGGGGAACGATGACTTGGCGAACGCCCACATCTGGCAGCGCCATGTCGATATCACACAAAGAAAGCCGATGACCATCGGTGCCTACCGCTCTGAGCTTGTTGGGACGAAACTCAAAAAGTAGCCCATTCAAGTAGTAGCGAACATCCTGATGGGCCATCGCGAACTGGGTTTGCTCGATTAAGTGCTTCAAATGAGCTTGCGAAATTTGGAAACTCAGATCGCCATCGACCGAATCCACCAACGGGAAGTCATCCGCGGGTAAGGTTGCTAAGGAAAATCGGCTGCCTCCCGATTTTAGAACCAACCGATCTCCCTCGGCGGCGATAGCGATCTCGCTGGACTCCGGAAGGGAACGACAGATATCCATGAGTTTGCGTCCGGCGACCGTTGTGGCGCCAGCAAGCCCTTCATCCAAATCCGCGTGAGCGACCATCTCCACTTCCAGATCCGTTGCCGCCAGCCACAGCTTGTTATCTCTAACGCGCAGCAACACGTTTGCGAGTATGGGCATGGTTTGGCGTCTTTCGACAACACCAACCACGGCTTGAAGGGGAGACAACAAATTTTCGCGTACGATTTCGAGCTTCATCACGATCCCTGCTTGCCGGACTTCTTAACTACAGCAAAATATATTAAATATCCTAGTTGTTGTAATTGGTCTCAACCGTTGCTGTGAGCAAAACCATAAAAAACAAATAAAATAAATCACTTAAACGGATTTTCAGCTACCTTGAACTTTGTGCAAATGACTGAAAAAACCTGGGGATAATTTGGGGGTAACATTTGCCCCCTTGGGTATCCGCAGAGAAATACCCAGATTATCCACAGGTTTTACCGGGTTTACCCTCAACCCGACAGAATTCGAAGCAACAACTGATAATCTTCCTCTATACTGGGATCGGATTCACGAAGCTCCTGAATTTTCCGACACGCATGGAGCACGGTTGTGTGATCACGTCCACCGAACGAACGACCGATGTCCGGCAAGCTATGGTTAGTTAATTCCTTGGCCAGTGCCATCGCGATTTGTCGGGGGCGCGCGATCGTTCGCGTCCTCCGCGTGGATAATAAATCGGCAACGCGAAGTTTATAATAGTCTGCGACGGTTTTTTGAATGTTCTCCGGCGTGATTTTCTTCTGCTGCAATATGAGCAGATCTTTCAATGCCTCGCGGCTGAGATCCAGGGTGATCGGCTGGCCGGTAAAACGGGAACTGGCCATCACCCTGCGCAACGCGCCTTCGAGCTCCCGAACATTGGAACGAATGCGTTTGGCAATGAAAAAGGCCACGTCGCTGGGCAATTCGATGGCGGACTGCTCGGCTTTCTTCATCAGGATCGCAACTCGCGTTTCCAACTCCGGCGGTTCGATCGCCACCGTCAAACCCCACCCGAAGCGCGATTTCAAGCGTTCCTCTAGGCCTTCGACCTCTCGCGGGTAGCGATCGCATGTCAGTATGATTTGTTTTTGGGCCTCGACCAGCGAGTTGAAAGTGTGAAAGAACTCTTCCTGGGATTGCTCTTTGAATGCGAAAAACTGAATGTCATCAATGAAAAGGGCATCGACGGACCGATAAAGCTTTTTGAACTCATCGATTCGGCGGTGACGCAAGGCATTGACCATGTCGTCGACGAAGCGTTCCGAGTGAAGATAAATAATCTTACGCTCGGGTCGTCGGGCCAGCATTTGGTGACCCACGGCATGCATGAGGTGGGTTTTGCCTAACCCAACACCACCATAAATAAACAGTGGGTTATACGATTCGCCGGGGTTGTCGGCCACCTGGCGGGCTGCCGCGATGGCCATGTGATTGGATTTACCTTCGACGAAGCTGTCGAAGGTAAATGTGTTGTTGAGATTGCTACCCACTCCGCGGCGGCCGGTGCTTCGGTTCCGTTTGGGGCCGACTGCGCCGTTGTTCGCCGTGTCGCGTTCGCCACCGAGCGTGCCGACCTCCACGGTGACGGCGGGCTGGTGTTCGTGAGACAATTCAGAAACCGCTTCTTGAATTAAACCGAAAAAATTCCGATGAACGCGGTCTTGGACGATGGGATTTGGAGCCAACAGACGGAGGCAATCGTTTTTCTCTACGGCTTGTAGCGGTCTAATCCAGGTGTTGAGTTCCTGTTCTGGTAGCCGTGTTTCCAGGTATCTTACGCACTCCTGCCACAGTCCCACGTTGAACCGAACTCCTTCAGCTGACATCGAAAAAATGCTCTTTCCGGCCCAGGTCATGATCGACCTGATTGGCGAATGGCCCAGTCTATACCCCTTCGAGAACCTATACCACCGCTTCGAAACAGACTTCAGAGGTTGACAGCGGAGGGTCAGAGCCTTTAGGATCTCGCGCCTAAAAATACCCGGCGATCAAATCTCAAGTATTTGTTTTGCCGAACAATTTACTTGCGGATAAGGCCATGAAACGAACTTTTCAGCCCAGCAACCTGCGGCGCAAACGAACCCATGGATTCCGTCAACGGACATCAACCCGGGGTGGTCGTTTGGTGTTGAAATCCAGACGTGCGAAAGGACGCCATCGCCTTTCAGCGTAAATCTCAGACAGTCAGCAGCGTGGTGACGGTCAACCGGGGCTTTCCCCGCGACGCGCGTTTGACCCGCCGAGCGGAATTCGATCGGGTGTTTGCCGAAGCGACGGGTTCAAAAGACACCTATCTGACCGTCTTGGCTCGGCCCAACGGCCTGGGGCGACCTCGGCTGGGCATGGTCGTGTCAAATCGGAACGCTGGTGGCGTGGTGGCGCGAAATCGCATCAAACGGGCGGTGCGGGAGAGCTTCCGGCATCGGCAATATGAATTGAACGGACTGGACATCGTCGTATTGGCGAAACCCGATGTGGCTTCTGCCACCCGTAGTCAATTGTTCGCAAGCCTGGAAAGACATTGGCGGCGCATCATCGAACGGACCCGACGGCGGAATGCCGTTCAATGAGTCGCGATGCAGTCCTTGACGGCATTCGAGGGTACTCATGGAAAATGTGCGCTTCCTGCTTTTGGCAGCATTGATTTTTCTCGGTTTCTTGCTGTGGCAAGCCTGGCAAGAAGACTTTGCGCCAACCGAGATCAGTCAACCTGCCTCCCCGCCCATCGCCACAACCTCGCCCGGTTCGGTGGAAACCGACGATCGTCCCCAGGCGACGGTTGGCGGAGCGGCCCCGCCAGCTTCCGCAATGACAGCCCCCGCACTCACCAGCGGTCATCGCATCGTGGCGGAGACGGATGTGCTTCGCGTGGAGATCGATACCCGCGGCGGCGATTTACGATCCGTTCAATTGCTCCAGTATCCCCAATCTTTGGGTGAAGTTGCCGAGCCCGTCGAATTGTTGGCTGACGGCAACGGTCGGTTCTTTGTGGCCCAAAGCGGAATTCTCGCGGCCGAAGGGATGGCGCCGGACCATTTGGCGGATTTCTCCATTGACCAGGCAAGCTATCGCTTGGTCGACGGTGCCGATTCCCTAGTGGTACCGCTGACCTGGGAGTCGGCCAGCGGCGTGAAGATTACCAAGACCTACGTGTTGCACCGCGGCCGCTACGACGTCGATTTGACCTATCAAGTAGAGAACGGCACCCAAGCCACGTGGCAAGGCCGTCCCTATAGCCAGCTGCAACGCAGTGATGCGGAATCCAAGGGGGGCAGCTTTTTCATGCCCCAAAGCTATGTCGGCGGTGCCTATTACGATGGCAAGTACCACAAGCTGGATTTCGGCGACCTGGACGAAGAGGCACTGGACACTGAAATCACCGGTGGTTGGGCTGCCATGCTGCAACACTATTTTGTCGCCGCCGTGATCCCTCCACCGGAAATCGTCAACCGCTACTATGGCAAGACGCTATCCGGCAACCGTTATTTGATGGGCTTTGTCAGTTCCACCGAAAGCGTGGAACCTGGCGGGACCATCAGTTTCGGCAATCGGGTCTATGCCGGGCCAAAAGCACAAGATGCCTTGGGCGATATCGCACCTGGCTTAGAGTTGACCGTCGACTACGGCATATTCACCATTATTGCCCAGCCACTATTTTTGGTGCTTTCCTGGTTCCACGCGCTGGTTGGTAACTGGGGTTTGTCCATTATTATTCTGACCTTCGTGATTAAGCTCGCCTTCTACAAGCTGTCGGAATCCCAATACCGCTCCATGGCTAAAATGCGCCAGTTCGCACCCCGTATTCAGGCGTTACGGGAACGCTTCGGGGACGATCGTCAAAAGCTCAACGAAGCGATGATGGAGTTGTATCGCAAAGAGAAATTCAATCCCCTGGGCGGGTGTCTACCGCTTTTGGTTCAAATGCCGGTGTTTATCTCGCTCTATTGGGTGCTGTCAGAGAGCGTGGAGTTGCGTCAGGCACCTTTCCTTTTATGGGTCGATGATCTGTCCAACCCTGATCCGTACTATGTCTTGCCGATTCTGTTCGGCGTCAGCATGTGGGCTCAACAGAAGCTCAGTGCTGCCCAGGCGACGATGGATCCCATCCAGCAACGGGTGATGATGTTTATGCCAGTGGGACTCACCGTATTCTTCGCGCTTTTCCCATCCGGCTTGGTGCTTTATTGGTTGGTCAACAACGTTCTCAGCATTATTCAACAGTGGTATATCACCCGAAAAGTGGATGCGGAGACCGGAAAGACCCAACCTGCCACTTGAGGTCCGTGTGACCTACGTTCGGGACACGATTGCCGCGGTGGCTACGCCACCGGGTTTCGGCGCCGTAGGTATCGTCCGACTGTCCGGTCCCCAGGCGCCGGAAATAGCCCGTACCATGGCAGGCTCGTTGCCTGACGCGCGTCAGGCCAAGTTTGCTCGGTTTGTCGATGCGGCGGGAGTGCCCATCGATGAAGGACTCATCCTGTATTTTCCCGCACCGCACTCGTTTACCGGCGAGCACGTCGTGGAGTTTCAGGGCCACGGTGGTCCTGTGGTGATGGATCTTTTGCTCGCGCGCTGTCTCGGATTGGGGGCGCGCGCGGCACGCCCGGGCGAATTCTCGGAGCGGGCGTTTTTGAATGGCAAGTTAGATCTGACCCAGGCTGAGGCAGTGGCCGATTTGATCGCCAGCGGTTCGGTGGCTGCCGTCCGCGCCGCAGGGGCTTCGCTGCGGGGTGAATTCTCCCACCGTGTGGACAGTCTGGTTGAGGCCTTGACCGAGCTTCGCGCTTACACCGAAGCGGCGTTGGATTTCCCGGATGAGGAGATCGACTTCCTCTCCTCGGGGGATGTCGCCGGGCGGATTGCAGATCTAATCACACGGATCGACGCGCTCATGGCGACGGCCGACCAGGGGCGTTTGCTGAGCGAGGGCATGACCGTGGTCATCGCGGGTCCGCCCAATGCCGGTAAATCCAGTTTACTCAATCGCTTGGCGGGTGAAGAAACCGCCATCGTCAGCGATATTCCCGGTACCACCCGGGATGTGCTGAAAACCCAGATTCTCATCGACGGCATGCCGGTGCATGTGGTCGATACTGCCGGTCTGCGAGCCAGTGATGACCAAATCGAGCGGGAAGGGATTCGTCGTGCCCGCAGCGCCGCGGCCAGTGCTGATGCCTTATTGTGGGTGACCGATGATCGGCTGGATGCGGGCGATCCGGTCGACTACTTGGCAGAAATGGCGGTGACGATCCCGGATGGCTCCCCGATGCTATGGGTTCGAAACAAAATCGATTTGACCGGGACCCCCCCGGGTCCGGTGTCCGGCTTCGCTGCTAACCGACAGGTTCTCGGCGTCTCGGCCCGAAGCGGCGCGGGGCTCGAGGTGTTGCGGCAGGAACTTCGGTCGGTGGTGGGTAAGGGCGGTTCTGATGCCGGAATTTTCTCCGCTCGCCGAAGACACATGGATGCCCTGGCGCGGGCTCGCCGCCATTTGATTGCCGGTCGTCGCCAGCTGGACACCGCAGCGGCGGGTGAATTAGTGGCCGAAGAGTTGAAGCTTGCGCAGCAGCATTTGGGAGAGATCACCGGCAAGGTCACCAGTGATGATCTGCTGGGAAAAATTTTCTCCAGTTTTTGTATCGGCAAGTGAAACCCTGTCTCGGGCTTGGTCTGATACGGGAAAAATCATACAATTTCTTGTTTTAGAAACAGATTAAGTACCGTTATGTCGTATCCCGATACTTTTGATGTCATCGTTGTCGGTGGCGGCCATGCTGGCACGGAAGCGGCCCTGGCCGCAGCCCGTATGGGGGTGCGCGTGCTGCTGCTGACCCACAATATCGAAACCCTCGGGCAAATGAGCTGCAATCCCGCCATCGGGGGTATCGGCAAGGGCCACTTGGTCAAGGAAATTGATGCCCTCGGCGGACTGATGGCCCGAGCGGCCGATCGTGCCGGCATCCATTTCCGTATTCTTAATGCGCGCAAGGGCCCGGCGGTGCGGGCGACCCGTTGCCAAGCGGACCGGGTGCTGTATAAGTCCGCCGTGCGCGAGGTGTTGGAGCGAGAGCCGAATTTGACGCTGTTCCAGCAAGCGGTTGACGACCTGCTGGTTGAGCAGGGAGCCGTCTGCGGCGTGGTGACCCAGTTGGGCTTGACGTTTCGGGCCCAGGCGGTGGTTTTGACGGTCGGCACCTTCCTCGGCGGCCGAATTCACGTCGGCTTATCGAATCACGAGGGCGGGCGAGCCGGCGATCCCCCAGCCAACGCATTGGCCGCACGCTTGCGGGAAATGCCGCTGGGCGTAGGCCGGTTGAAGACCGGCACCCCGCCGAGAATCGACGGCCGGAGCATCGATTATGATCGTCTGCAACGGCAACCGGGTGATGACCCCTTACCGGTGTTTTCGTTCCTGGGTACGCCATCTGAGCATCCGGGCCAGATTCCGTGTCACATTACCCACACTAACGAGCGCACCCACGAGATTATTCGGGGCGGTTTGGATCGTTCACCCATGTACACCGGGCAGATCGAAGGGGTCGGTCCTCGTTACTGCCCGTCGGTTGAAGACAAAGTGATGCGCTTCGCCGAGAAGACCTCCCACCAGGTATTCCTGGAGCCGGAGGGTCTCAACACCACGGAGGTCTACCCCAACGGCATTTCAACCAGTTTGCCGTTCGACATTCAGTATGCCCTCGTGCGGTCGATGGCTGGCTTAGAACAGGCGCGTCTTACCCGTCCAGGGTATGCGATCGAATACGATTATTTCGATCCGCGAGGGCTTAAGCACTCGCTGGAAACTCAGTGTTTGCCCAATCTCTTTTTCGCTGGTCAGATCAACGGAACCACGGGCTACGAAGAAGCCGCGGCGCAAGGCCTGATCGCTGGCTTGAACGCCGCCAGGCGCGTTTTGGGCGAGCCGGCTTGGACGCCGCGCCGCGATCAAGCCTATATTGGCGTCCTGATCGATGATCTGGTGACCTGCGGTACGGTAGAGCCCTACCGGATGTTTACCAGTCGTGCCGAGTATCGCTTGCTACTGCGTGAGGACAACGCCGATCTCCGGCTGACGGAAATCGGCCGTGAGCTGGGATTGGTTCCCGCCGAGCGTTGGGATCACTACGCCCGCAAGCGGGACGCTATTGCCGCCGAACTGCAACGGTTGGAACAAACCTGGATCCGGCCCGAGGAGCTCTCGCAACCGGATGCAGCACGGGTGCTCGGAACAGCGCTGACCCGGGAGCAGCGTGCCAGCGAGCTTTTAAAGCGGCCGGATGTGGATTACGCCGGCTTGATGGATCTGGTCGGATTAACGCCGGTGGTTGGCCCGGTGGCGGATCAGGTTACGATCCAGGCAAAGTACGCTGGTTACATCGATCGGCAAAAGCGAGAGATCGCGCGGCAACGGGAACACGAGCAAACGCTCTTGCCGGAAACCTTGGATTACCAACGCGTCAGTGGGCTTTCGAATGAAGTGCGCCAGAAGCTCGCCAACGTTCGGCCGAGCACGGTGGGTCAGGCGGCACGAATATCGGGTGTTACCCCGGCGGCCATCTCGTTGCTGCTGGTGCACCTGAAGCGGTCGGCCTAGTTGTCAGACCGGGGCGGTTGTCGTTGGGGCCATCTCGACCGAGTCATACTATTTAATAATCGCAACGAGGGCACGCGCTTGTACCACTGCGTGCTGGCTGCTAGGGCAAAGGAAAGGCCGAAGCCATGATTAACAACCGGAACATGATCACACTCCTAGGCATCCTGCTGTTCTCACTGATGCTGACAGGGTGTTCGAGCGACGATCCAGTCGACACTCAGAAACAAGGTCCGCTGATCGAGCGGGGTCTGACCGTCCTGCGCAAAGGCAACGGGGCCGAACCCCAGACCTTGGATCCCCATCGCGCTGAAGATGTGTCCTCATCCAATATTCTCCGCGATTTGTACGAAGGTTTGGTCTTGACCGGCTCAGATGGGGGACCCATCCCGGGCGTGGCAGAGTCCTGGGATATCAGTGCCGATGGGAAAACCTACATTTTCAATCTGCGCCCGACCGCGCATTGGTCCAATGGTGACCCGGTGGTTGCCGCTGACTTCGTGGCGGGTATGCGGCGAAGTGTCGACCCCGCCACGGGTTCCAATTACGGGTTGATTCTGGCGCCCATCCTCAATGCCGAAGCCATTCTCGCCGGCGATCTAGCGCCTCGGGCCTTGGCGGTTGATGCCCTGGATGCCCATACGCTGAGAATCCAGCTCAAAGCCCCCACGCCTTATTTTCTGGGTCTACTCACTCACTCCACGACCTATCCTATTCATCGGTCGTCGCTGAAGGCGTACGGCGAACGGTTCGCCCGGCCCGGACATATGGTCTCCAACGGCGCTTACAGCTTGGCTGAAGCGGTGGTGCAATCCCACATTACGCTACGTCGCAATCCCTACTATTGGGACAACGCCAACACCCATATCGACGAGGTTCGTTACTACCCGATTGAAGACGCCTCGGCCGAATTCAAACGCTATCGTGCCGGTGAGTTGGATTGGGGGGGGGTGCCCACGGCACAGTTCCCGTGGGCCAAAGAGCACTTGGGCTCCCAGCTGCACGTCAACCCGTATCTGGGCACCTACTACTATGGGTTTAATCTCACCCGTCCGCCGTTCGCTGGCGCGGAGAAGCTGCGGCGGGCCTTGTCCATGGCCATCGATCGGACGGTTCTGGCCGAAAAAATCACCGGTGCGGGTGAAATCCCGGCTTATGGCTGGGTACCGCCGGGGTTGCCCGGATACGAGCAGCAGCAGCTGGACTACGCCGAATGGACCCAGGAGGAGCGTATCACCGAGGCCCGTCGGCTGTACGCGGAGGCCGGATACTCGGCGGACAACCCGTTGCGGGTGGAGATTCGCTACAACACCTTGGAGGATCATCGCAAAATCGCGGTGGCGATCTCCCAGATGTGGAAACAAGCCCTTGGCGTTCAAACGACCTTGTTCAATGAGGAGTGGAAGGTCTTCCTGCAGAACCGTAAGCAGAAACAAGTCACCGAGGTTTTCCGCGCGGGCTGGATTGGCGACTACCCCGATCCCTATACCTTCCTGGAATTGATGCATTCCCAACACGGGATCAATGACTCGGGCTACGATAACCTGGACTACGATGCTTTGTTGGCAGCAATCTCTCAACTACCCGACGGTGAGGCGCGTAATCGGCTCATGGCGCAAGCGGAGTCGCGGCTGCTGGCAGATCATCCGGTGATTCCCTTGTTCTTCTATGTCAGTAAGACCTTGATCAAGCCCTGGGTTGAGGGTTACGTACCGAACATCATGAATCATCACTACACCAAAGATCTCATCATTCGGCGCCCCGTCGGGTTATAAACGGGTCACATTTCGGAGGAACCAGCGCTGTTACGTTATAGTCTTGCGCGCTTTTTCGGGGCATTGCCGACGCTCTGGGTCTTGGTCACCCTCGCATTTTTTCTCATTCGCGTTGCGCCTGGCGGGCCGTTCGATATCGAGAAAAATCTCCCCCCCGAGATCGAAGCCAATCTGGCCGCCAAGTACCATCTGGATGAACCGCTTTGGCAACAATACCTGCGCTACTTGGGTGATTTGTTGCGTGGCGACTTGGGACCGTCGTTCAAGTATGCCGATTACACTGTTAACGAACTGATTGCCCAGGGCTTCCCGGTCTCCCTGCGGTTGGGGGCGTTGGCCATGGCGTTGGCCTTGTTGCTCGGCTTAAGTGCCGGTATTTCGGCCGCCCTGCGGCAAAACCGTCCGACCGATTATGGTGTGATGGCGCTGTCCATGACCGGTATTTCCATCCCCAACTTTGTCGTGGCGCCCTTGCTGATTCTGTTTTTCGCCGTCGGCCTGGGCTGGCTACCTGCCGGCGGGCTGGACCAGGGCTGGGCCAGTTTGGTGTTGCCGGTCGTGGCCTTGGCACTGCCGATGGTGGCCTACATCGCGCGTTTGATGCGGGGGAGCATGATTGAAGTATTGCGCAGCAACTACATTCGTACCGCACATGCCAAAGGCTTGCCGACTTGGCTGGTTATTTTCCGCCACGCGATGAAACCGGCCCTGTTGCCCGTGGTCTCCTACCTCGGACCCGCCATGGCCGGCGTCATTACCGGCTCGGTCGTCATCGAGAGCATCTTCGGTATTCCGGGGATCGGGCGCTACTTCGTCCAGGGTGCATTGAACCGCGATTATACCCTGGTGATGGGGGTGGTCGTTTTCTATGGCACGCTGATCATTCTGTTCAACTTTTTCGTGGATTTGCTCTATGCGGTGCTGGATCCACGGGTCAGGTATTAAGTTCGTGTCACAGTCCAACGTATCCGTTCCATCAGCACTCGAAGGGCATCCCGTGAAGGGCCGCAGCCTTTGGGTCGACGCCGGGCGCCGCCTGCGGGCCAATCGCGCCGCCATGGTGAGTTTGGCAATCCTCATGACACTCGCGATTCTGGTTACCATCGGACCGTGGCTCAGTCCCTACGATTACGAGACCAGCGATTGGGACGCGATTCTGCTGACACCGTCTTTGACCTCGGGCCATATCTTTGGAACCGATTTTTTGGGACGCGATTTGTTTGCCCGGACCTTGTACGGCGGGCGGATATCATTGTTGGTCGGTGTGGCGGCGACCTTGGTCAGTTTGATCATCGGCATCAGCTACGGCGCCACGGCCGGTTACCTGGGTGGCCGGGTGGATAGCATCATGATGCGGATCGTGGATATTCTCTACGCCATGCCGTTTATGTTTTTCGTCATCTTGCTGATGGTCATCTTCGGCCGCAACATTTTGCTCATTTTCGCCGCCATCGGCGCCATCAACTGGTTGGATATGGCCCGCATCGTCCGCGGTCAGACCTTGAGTTTGAAACAGCGCGAATTTGTCGAAGCGGCGCAGGCTTATGGTGTTTCCAGTTTCGATATTTTACGTCGCCATGTCATTCCCAACCTCCTGGGGGTGGTGGTGGTTTATGTGACGCTGACCATCCCCCAAGTGATATTGGTGGAGTCGTTTTTGTCTTTTCTCGGTCTTGGCGTTCAAGAGCCCCAAACCAGCTGGGGAGCGCTGGTCAATGACGGCGCACAGCAGATGGAAACCGCACCATGGCTGCTCGTGTTCCCGGCGCTGTTTCTGGCACTGACCTTGTTTTGTTTTAATTTTATCGGCGACGGGCTGCGAGATGCCCTGGATCCCAAGGACCGCTAGCGGTGCTTTTGGACGTACAAGATCTCAGCGTGACTTTTGGCACGCCCGACGGCGCCGTGCCGGCGGTTCGAAATCTCAGTTTTACTCTGGATCAAGGCGAAACCCTGGGAATCGTCGGTGAATCCGGCTCTGGTAAGAGCCAGTCGGTACTCAGCATGATGGGATTACTGGCCGACAATGCTCAGGCCAGCGGATCGGTGCGCTTCGCGGGCGAGGAGTTGCTCGGCATGCCCGTTTCCGATCTTAACCGGTTGCGGGGCTCGCGGATTGCCATGGTGTTTCAGGACCCCATGACGTCCCTCAATCCCTATCTGACGGTAGGGCAACAAATGGCCGAGGTGTTGACCCGACACAAGGGCGTGTCCCGCGCCGTGGCCCGCCAGGAAGTGTTGCGCATGCTCGATGCCGTGCGCATCCCCGAAGGGATCTGCCGGATCGATCAATATCCCCACGAGTTTTCGGGGGGGATGCGGCAACGGGTGATGATCGCCATGGGCTTGCTGTGTCGGCCGCAGCTATTGATTGCAGACGAACCGACCACGGCACTGGACGTGACAGTCCAGGCACAAATCGTAGAGTTGTTGCGAGATCTTCGCACCGAGTTCAACACGGCCATCATCCTGATCACCCACGATTTGGGTGTGGTGGCCGGATTGTGCGACCGGCTATTGGTGATGTATGCCGGCGAAGCAGTGGAGTCCGGAAGTGTTCACGAGGTATTCGGCGATACCCGCCACCCGTACACCATGGGTTTGTTGGATTCGCTGCCTCGCCTGAGCAGTGTCGGGGAGCGTTTGCTGACCATTCCGGGCCAACCGCCCGATCCCCGCGCCTTGCCCAGCGGTTGCCCCTTCCACCCGCGCTGTCGCCATCGGGTCGCGATTTGCGATCGCCAGATTCCGGCGCTGACCGAGCCGCAGCCCGGTCATTTCAAGCGCTGCCATCTCGCGTTGGAATCCCATGAACGATAGTCCACTGCTGGAAGTCCGCGATCTGGCGGTCCATTTCCCCTGTCCGCGACCAAGCCTGTTTGGTGAGCGGCCGTATCTTCGGGCCGTCGACGGGCTGAGCTTCGAGGTTGGCGTAGGCGAAACGCTGGGCATCGTTGGCGAATCGGGATGCGGAAAATCCACCCTGGCACGTGGAATCTTGGGTTTGCTGCCGGTCAGCAGCGGCGAGGTGTTGTTGGAAGGTGAGTCCATCACCGGATTATCCAAAACTGCCAAGCACCGGCTTCGGCAGAAAGCCCAGATCATATTTCAGGATCCGCTGGCGTCCTTGAATCCCCGGATGACGGTGGGGCAGATTGTGGCCGAGCCGCTGTGGACATTCAGGCCCGATCTCGGACGTGACGCGACCCGGCGTGAGGTGGTGAAAACCTTGGAGCGTGTGGGCTTGTCCGAGCGCCACCTGAATGGCTATCCCCATGAGTTCTCCGGCGGGCAGTGCCAGCGCATCGGTATCGCGAGGGCGCTGATTCTGGGGCCCAAACTATTGATCTGCGATGAACCGGTATCGGCTCTGGATGTGTCTATTCAGGCGCAGATCGTCAATCTCTTGCAGGATTTGCAGGCGGAGATGTCTCTGACCTTGCTGTTCATCGCGCACGATCTGTCGGTGGTTCGTCATATCAGCCAGCGAATCATGGTCATGTATCTCGGTCGCGTGGTGGAGCTGGCGGACCGGGATGCCCTGTTTTCCCAGCCGGCGCATCCTTATACGCAGGCGCTGATTCAGTCCATTCCCTTGCCGGATCCCGAGATGGCGCGTGTTCGCCCGCCGGCCCTGGAAGGCGATCTACCCTCTCCCATTAACCCGCCGAGCGGTTGCCGGTTCCGCACTCGATGCACCTATGCCCGGTCTCAATGTGCCGAGACCGCCCCGCCCCTGCGTGAGTTGATACCCGGCCATCGGGTGGCCTGCCACTTTGCCGAGGAAATCGGTGAGTCGGTCCCCACACTGGCCTCTTAGCGCTTCTCGGTCAGGGCGTTGCCGGGCCCGGTGGTCTGCATCGCCCGAAACGCGGCGCAGGGATCTTCCGCCCGATGTCGTGGCTCGGTAAACCAGATGAAATCATAACCGGAGGACGCCGAAAGAGCCGGGGCCGGGTCTTCCGCGGCGGTTTCGATCAAGGCCACGGTGGTGACCTCGGTGTCATCCGCTTGTCGCCGGACGAATGCCGGAACACCCCAGCGCCGGTCCAGGTGACCGTTGCCGGTCAGCAAAACGCCACCGCCAGCCGTGGCGCGGGTCAGCAGTTGTCGGGCCATATAGGCATCTCGGACGTGCTGCGCGGCGACCATGCCAGGTAAGGCTGTTGGGGGGAGGGCATCGCAATGTGCCGCCGAGAGTAGCGCCGCGAGCGCGTCCTCCAGCGGGGCCGGAAACGCTGTTTCAATGGCCAGTTCCGCCTGCACCTCAGGTGCTAGCACGTCGATTCCGTCTTTGGCGACTTGTTTGATGATCCCCCGGGGAAGATCCGCGGGAGCCAGCGGCATTCGGGCATCCAGCGCTGCCTGAACCACCGGGCGATACAGTGACCAGTCCGGCCAGCCCCGCTCCTCCCACTGCACCTCGGCACCGAGCGCACCGGCATCGGTCGGGTGTTCACGCAGGTAGTTCGCCAGCGCGGGCTGTTCTTCCGTGGTGAGCATTTCCAGTAACAGCGTGCGCGGTGGACCTTGCCTTGCCAGCCCTTCGATCAGGCGCGTTTGGATTCGATGATGGACGGGGTGGTCATGGATTTCACCCAACACGATCAAAGGTGCCGTGGCCAAGCGCGCATGAAGATCAGTCTCTGTGATCCATCGACCTTCCCGGGTATCCCAGATCTTCGGTTCACTGGCCGCTGCATAGCCCGTCGATTCCACGATCAACATCACCACCAGGGCAAGAACACGTTTCCATTGCGTACTCATGTCTCTAGTCTACGCTGATGGAGACTTGCCGGCGTGCAGGCCGGAAGTTCTGATGAATCAAAACGCCCATCCGCGGACCGGGACGGATCGAGGTTCCGCGCGCAAGTAAGGAGACGAGGATGACGCAAGATGGCGTAGTCAGGGTTCCGTATCGTGACTGGCTCGGGGTGGAGGGACTTGCCGTGAGTGAGCGCGGCATCCGCCTTCATCTGCCCTATCGGGCGCAGAATTCCAACATGGGTGGTGCCTTGCATGGCGGTGTTTCCGCTTCACTCATTAATTTGGCCGCGCGTGAGGCGGTGCTGCAAACGGTACCCGACGTTCAGGCTGCCCAGGTGCAAGTCGTCAATCAAAACGTGCACTATCTGGCCGCGGCCGTGCAACAAGCCGTGGTGGCGGAGGGGCGGGTGGTGAAAACTGGCAAAGGCATTGTTTTCGTTGATGTTCACGTTTTGACCACCGATGAAGAGCCGCTCGCGGTCGGACAGGTGATTGTTCGTATCGCGCAAACGGCCCCGCACTACGCCATCGATCCCGTCGAGGTTCGGCCGGGAGAATTCGTGGAAGGCGATAACCAATCCAGCGCCATGGGCAAGCTGCTCACCGGCTCCGGTTTTATCGGCCATTTGGGAATTGCCATTGAGCACATGGCCGCCGGGCGGGCGAAGCTCACGCTTCCTTATCGCGACGAGATCGGCGACGGAAAAGGCCAGCTGCACGATGGCGCGGTGGCCGCTTTAATCGACACCGCTGGGGCCATGGCGGCTTGGGCTTCCTTAGCCGCCGGTGCAAAGCGGGCTTCCACGCCGGCGATCAACGTGAGCTTCTTCGCCTCCGGTGGGTCGGACGAGGCGTTGACCGCGCTGGCACAGGCACAGTGGGAGCGTGATGAGATGTTCCTGAGCCGCGTGTTAGTGGTGGGCGCCGAAACCGGTCGGGCGGTGGCCGAAGGGACCGTTTGCTATCGCATTGTGCTCAGCTGATCGCGGACGGATCTGCCGAATCAGTGGGTATCAGTGCGGCCAGCTGTGCCTCCCGTTCCCGGAGTTCAGCCGGGTCCTGGCCGGTGAGGGTGATGTGGCCGAGCTTGCGGCCGGGCCGGGCGGCCTTGCCATAGCGATGGATGTGGGCGCCGGGAACGGCTGCGACCTGTGCCAGCGGCGGCTCTTTACCGATACAGTTGAACATCACGCTATCACCCCGGGCGCTGGGATCGCCGAGGGGTAGACCGGCGATGGCCCGCAGATGGTTTTCGAACTGGCTGGTGCGGGCGCCCTCGATGGTCCAATGCCCCGAGTTGTGTACCCGTGGCGCGAATTCGTTGGCCAGCAACCCGTCTTTGCAAACAAAACATTCCAGTGCCAGTACCCCCACGTAATCCAGCACATTCAGGAGTCGGTCCATGTAACTTTGGGCTTGGGTTTCCAGCTCGGGCGCACGATAAGGGGCACGAGAAACCCGCAGGATGCCCCCGGAATGCTGATTTTCGCTCAAAGGGTAGAAGGCGGTCTGGCCGTCGCGTCCGCGCACGGCAATGATGGACAGTTCCCGTTCGAATTGAACAAAACCTTCCAGCAGCAAAGCCTGGCCGCCCAGTTCGGTCCAGGCCCGGTCCAAATCGGCGGCCTCGCGAAGTAGAAACTGACCTTTGCCGTCATAGCCGAAGCGGCGGGTTTTGAGCAGGGCTGGCAGGCCGAGGGCTGCCACGCCCTCAGTGAGATCCTCGCGGGTGTCCACGGGGAAATAGGGTGCCGTGGGAATGTCCAAGTCCGTGAAGAGCGATTTCTCGGCCAAACGATCTTGGGATTTCTCAAGCGCCAAGTGGGGCGGGAAACAGGGCAGGCGGGTGGACAGATAGCGAGCGGACTCCACCGGCACGTTTTCGAAATCGAAGGTGACCACGTCCACCTGCGCGGCGAGTTGGTCCAAAGCCGCCCGGTCGTCGTAATCGGCGACAATCAGCGGGACCAATTGTCCGGCGGGGGCATCGGCCTTGGGATCCAGCGCGACGCAGCGCTGCCCCAAGGGAAATCCCGCCAGGGCCAGCATTTGTGCAAGCTGGCCACCACCCAAAATGCCGATTTTCATTGCTCGGCCTCGGGGCTCGGATGGGCGAGCACGCGCTCGGTTTGATCTTGGCGGAATCGGTCCAGGGCGGCGCGGATGGCCGGATACTTGCTGGCCAGAATGGCCGCCGCCAACAGGGCGCCATTGACGGCGCCGGCCCGACCGATGGCCAGCGTTCCCACCGGGATACCGGCGGGCATTTGCACGATGGACAGCAGCGAATCCATACCTTTGAGACTGTGCGACTCCACCGGTATCCCGAGCACCGGCAACGGCGTTTTGGCTGCCACCATGCCGGGTAGATGGGCGGCCCCGCCAGCTCCGGCAATGATGACTTCCAGACCGCGGTCCCGGGCGCTACCCGCATACTCGAATAATAAGTCCGGTGTTCGGTGGGCCGATACAACCCGACTCTCGAACGGAATCTGCAATTGTTCGAGGGTATTGGCTGTATGTTCCAGGGTGCTCCAGTCGGAGCGGGAGCCCATGATTAAACCGACCAAGGCATTCATAGCGGGCGATTTTATCAGGCCAAGCGGGCCATCACACGTCCGGCGTGCATCCGGGCAGCAGAGCGCTCAATCGCGGTCGCGATGCTCGAACTCCCCTTCGATGATCCGACCGCCGCGATCACCCCGCGGCGGTTGTCGGCCCCTGGGGCCGGTTCCGGTAGCAGCGCGCATATGGGCGTCGAGCCGATGCAGATAGCGCCGGATCAAGCGCCGCCGGAGTTCCGGGACCAGTAACAGGAAACCTAGCGTGTCGGTGAAAAAGCCCGGAGTCAGCAATAAGGCGCCGGCGACGAGCAGGCACAGGCCTTCCAGCAGCGGCACCGCAGGTAATTCGCCGCGGGCCGTCGCCGTTTGAACTTGGGCCCAGGTCTGCAGCCCTTGGTGCCGCATCATGGCCGCACCCACCGAGGCGGTGATCAACACCAACAAGATGGTGGGCACGGCACCGATTCTCAGCCCCACCTGGATGAGCAGGTAGAGTTCGACCAACGGCACCAGCGCGAACAGCAGAAACAAACGGGCGAAGGGGCTCATGGATTCACCCTAGCGTGCCTGAGCTGATGTTGGCAACGATGAGTTCGTTGCGCGACGGACCGTCTAGATTCCCCAGACGATGGCCTCATCGAGCTGATGACCGATGGCATCGAGGGGTTCATTCGGCTCGCCCACAACCACGATCACGCCGCGCTGCGCGGGCAATACAGTGCCTTCCTGCTGCCCGAGGTGAAGCGTGGCGGGAGCCTCTCGGCTCGGGTGCGCCGGCAACAAGAAGGCGGTGACCAAACCGTGTCGACCTTGGAGCACCAGGTGCAGGCCTTTTTTCCCCGTGATCACGCAACCGGTCGCATGGATGGGCGCCGGCATACGGTCGGGTTGGAGTTGGCCGCCCATGTCCGCGACCATCTGCGCGACGGCCGCCCGGTCGGTGGTGGATTGGGCCACCAGATGCAGCGGATCGGCTGAGAGATGTTCGGCGATCTGTTGGCTGAAGGCGTCTGTTTGGGGCCATTGTGTGAACAGTAGGGTGGCTGCCAGCAACACCGAGGCTGCAAGGGCAAACCAGCGGATATCCCAACGCGAACGGCGCTCGCCGAGATGCTGGGCTACCAGGATATCGGCCACCAGCTCTTTCGGTGCGTTGACGGCGAAGGCGTCATGGAGCTGTCGGTCCATGTGTATGACCCGTTCCGCGTAAGCCGCGCAGGGCGGGCACGTATCGCGGTGCGTTCTGCACTCGGCGTTCAGCTCGGCAGGATGGGTTAATACATTTCGGCGGAATTCTATGCAGTTCATGGCGAAACCTCCCGGGCAGTACGGGAATTTTGATCTTCGAGGCGGGCCATGAGTTTTTGTCGCGCGCGAAAAAGCCGGGTCATGACGGCACTGTCACTCAATTCCAGTAGCTCGGCGATTTCCGCCACCGAGTGCCCAAACAAGACCTGTAGCACCAAGGGTTCACGATAGTCAGGGGGCAGATCGAGGAGGTGGCCGCGAATCTGTGCCAGATTCGCCGCTTCCATCGGCTCCGGGGTGAAACCGTCGGCCAGTTCCATTTCGTCGATGTCGGTGGTGTCGAACCGCTTGCGTTCGTACAAGCGGGCGTTCTCCCGCCGCAAGGTGGTGAATAACCAAGCCTTGACTGCTTTGGCGTCGCGAAGCTTATCAATGGACCGCCACGCCCGCAGGAACGTTTCCTGCACCAAGTCGTGCGCCTGATGCTGATCCCCGCAGAGCCAATACGCGAATCGATACATATCGTCGCTGTACGCTTTAACGATCAGTTCAAAGCCGCGTTGTTTGTCGTTCATATCCTTGCCAGACCGTTCGACCGTCGATTTGCTTTCACGTCGTGGCTGTAAGGATTTCATGACGACCTCGGTCTATTGCCAGGCATACGGGTGTCGTTGTCGGCATACGGGTGCGGGCAGAACACAATCGATCCGCAAGCAGTTCGGCATCGTCCCGGTCCAATGTCCCGAAGGCTATACTCGACGAGGGTTGGGTCCGAATGCCCGGCTCGCGGGTGGAGTATAACCCAACATCCGAAATTGAAACTTATCAGGAGATTTCCGTCATGTCGGACAAAAAGTACGTCAAACCTGCTGCTCTCGCCCTCGGCGCCTTGTTCGTCGGCACGCTGTCAACACAGGTTGTGGCCACGGCCAGTGACAATCCCTTTTCGGTTAACGAGCTGAGCAAGGGGTATCAGGTCGCCGGTACCGAGGGGAGCTGCGGTGAAGGCAGTTGCGGCGAAGGCAGCTGCGGTGAGGACGACAAAAAGCCGGAAGGCAGTTGTGGTGAGGGCAGCTGCGGCGAAGGCAGCTGTGGTGGCAACATCGTCGGTTAAGACGGTCAGGACAGCTGTCCTGTTAGCGATGGTTTGACGTGATGGCAAATCAAGTAAATCCACTGAGCCAATCGTTACACGGCGCAGGCCTTGGCCTGCGCCGGGCCATCCTGGCCGACCTTGCCGAAACCGAGCCTGGGGAAATCAGTTTCCTGGAAGCGGTGCCGGAGAACTGGATCGGCCTGGGTGGGCGTTTGGCCAAACGTTTTCGGGCTATTACCGAGCGCTGGCCCTTTGTGTGTCATGGGCTGTCGTTGTCTCTGGGAGGACCCGATCCGCTCAATGAGGATCTGGTGCGGCAGGTCGGCGCGTTCATGCGTGAGCACCGGATCCGTTGCTACAGCGAACACCTGAGCTACTGCACCGATGGTGGCCAGCTCTACGATCTGATGCCGATTCCGTTCACCGATGCGGCCGTGGACTACGTCGCGGGGCGAATCGGCCGCGTCCAGGATATTCTGGGCGAGCGGATCGCGATCGAGAATGTCTCGTACTACGCCGCGCCCGGCCAGGAGATGGCCGAGATCGAGTTTCTCAACGCCGTTTTGGCACAGGCCGATTGTGACCTGCTGCTCGATGTGAACAACGTCTATGTCAATTCCGTGAACCACGGTTACGATCCGGTCGGATTCATCGATGCCTTACCCGGGCATCGGATTGCCTACGGGCATATCGCCGGGCACCACGAAGAAGCGCCGGATCTTCGCATCGATACCCATGGCAACGACGTGTGCGATCCGGTGTGGGATCTGTTGGCCCATGCCTATGATCGCTTCGGGGTGTTCCCTACCTTGTTGGAGCGGGATTTCAACATTCCGCCGTTCAATGAACTGGTGAACGAAGTGCGCATGATTCGGCGCGTTCAGGATCGTATGGGGCAGGTGGTCAATGGCTGATTTGCACGACCTGCACCGCAGCCAACGGGATTTCGCGGCCCATATTCGGGATCCCGAAAACGCCGCCGCGCCGACGGATGTCGAAGCGCGCCGAATGGCGGTTTATCGTGAGCTTTTCTACCGTAACTTCGAGCGGTTCGTGGCCAACGCCTTTCCGGTGATCCGGCAACTGACCGACGATGCTCGCTGGCACGGCATCGTGCGGGATTTCTTCGCTAACTATCGGCCGGCCACGCCGCTGTTTCGGGAGATTCCCAAAGAATTTCTGGATTACCTCATGGCGGGTCGGGAACCCGACCCGGCCGACCCCCCTTTCCTGCTTGAGTTGGCGCACTACGAGTGGTCCGAGTTGGCCTTGTCCACCTCCGATGCGGAACCGGATTGGGCGTCTATCGACGCTGATGGCGATCTGATAGCAGCCGTTCCCATCGTCTCGCCCCTCAGCTGGACCTTGCAATACACCTGGCCGGTGCACCGGATTGGTAAAGACTATCAGCCCGCTGATCCACCGGAGGCGCCGACATTTCTCGTGGTCTGGCGCGATCTTGACGACACGGTTCGTTTTTTGGAGATCAATGCCGTGACGGCCCGCCTGCTGGAACTCATGAACGAGGCGGCGCTCACCGGCGAACAATTGCTCGCGCGCTTGGCGCAGGAATTGGGTCATGCCGATCCGTCGTCGGTGATGCAGGCCGGCGGGGACATTCTCGCCGACCTGCGCCGTCGGGATGTCATTCTCGGCGCCAAAACCTAACGAACAACAAAATGCTTGGAGTGGATATGGACCGGTTGATCGCGTTCTATTTTGCGGTGACGGAACAACTAGAGCGGTTCGGTGCCTACCTGGGACTGCTCGGTATTCGGCTGATCCTGGGCTGGGAGTTCTACAGTGCGGGGATGATGAAGTATCGGGGGCAGAATTGGTTTGCCCGGATCCAAGACGATTTTCCATTCCCCTTTAATGTACTGCCCACCTCGCTGAGCTGGCAGCTCGCCCTGTGGGCCGAGGTCATCGGCGGGATCGCATTGGTACTGGGCCTGGGCACGCGTTTTGTAACCGCAACGCTCATGGTGGTGACTTTCGTTGCGGCGTACGCGGTTCATTTCCCCGATCAGTGGACGGGGCTAGCGGATTTCCTGAAAGGTTACGTCATCACCAACAAGGGCTTCGGCAATTATCGTCTGCCGTTGATTTTTCTGGTGATGTTTGTCCCGTTGGGTTTTTTCGGCGCCGGTAAACTCAGTTTGGATCATCTCATCCGCAAGTATTTCGCCAACCGCATTTGAGATCTTGCGCGGCCGGGTATCTCTCGGCCGCGCCGCCCTGTCGCCGGCGTCCGTCGCAGCCTAGAATACCTTCCGAACCCGGAGGGAGCCGCCGCTCCCTCCTATTCCGATGTGAGCAAACCCGATGCTGGACTATTTGAATACGCCCGTGTTCGATGCGCTGTTCTTGCCGTTTCTGTTGTCGATGGGCATTGGGGCGTTGCTGCTAGCCATGCGCTTACCGTGGTGGGGCAGCGGCGCCGTGCTGGCGTTGCTGCTGAGTTGGGGCCGGATTCTTAACTGGCAGTGGGACCGTCCTAGTATGCTTGAGGCGGTCCTGGCCGTTCTGGTTCTGTGCGCCGCCGGCGGCTTGGTTTACGTGAGGCTGTTCGACTTGCCATTGTCCCGAAAGGCCCGGTTGGTCTTTGCCTTGGGCGGATCGGTGGGTGTGGCTTATGTCACCGTGCTGGCGGGCGGGACTCCGTTTGAGTATGCGGCGGTGGGTTACGGACTGCTGATGGCCCTAGCGGCCGTGGCAATGCTTTGGGGGCTGTTGCTTGATCGGGCCGTGGTGGGAACCTTGGGACCTTTCGTTGGGGCCGCGGCCTTGGCACTCGCCGCCGTAAAGCTTGGCGAGTCTCCGTGGGCGTTACTTTCATTGGTCGCATTGGCGGCGAGTGCGGGGCCGGCCTTGCTCCGGTCGGCGATGGGGCGTAATGCCGTGGCCGGTCCCGATTACGTCCTGGCCATGGGGAGCGTGGTGCTGATGTTGGCCGCGGTATTCTGGCGGCAGGGAAACGTTTCGGTGGTTTTCCCGCTGTGGTTCGCCGCCCTGCCCTGGATGCTGTTTCAGGCCGGTTGGATCAGGGGTGAGAACCGCGACGCATCCCCCGTTGTGCTCGCCGCTATGTTGTGGTTACTGGTGGCCGCTTTGGTGTTGTGGCCGCCCATGCCTATCTTTGGCGTTCACATCTGGCGGCCGTCCATCTAAGATTGAACGCATGGTCAAGATGGGTGCCGCATTTGACCCATACCGGTCAAGCGAACGCGGACTCGGGCAAGGGAGTTGCGATCATGCACAATATGCCGCGAAGGATGGTGAACCGAATCGACGCGATACTCGCTTGGCAGGCCGTGCAGGCGGCGTGTGTCGGTTTCGCACGCAGCGATGCGGACGATACCCTGAGTCTGACCTCGACAGACGGTCGCATGCAGCGGGCACCAACCCATTTCGCTGGCACGGTGTTGCGGGTTCACCGGAACGGGCAGTGGGATGCCGCCCTGCCGGTAGAGGAGCCGGCGGCCCGGATGCTGGATTTGTATCTGCCGCTGGTGAGCTCGAAGCCGGGTCGTTCGCACGTGGTTGCCCATCTGGGGCAAAGCCTGGACGGGCGTATTGCCACCACCACCGGTGAGTCCCAATTCATTACCGGCACTGAGAATCTCGACCACGTCCATCGCCTGCGCGCCCTGTGCGATGCGGTGATTGTGGGCGCGGGTACCGTGCACCATGACGATCCCCGTCTGACGGTGCGGCGCTGCGATGGCACCAACCCCGTTCGGGTGGTGATCGATACCAACTGCACGCTCAATCCCCGTTTCGGGTTGTTTCAGGACCACGCGGCCGAAACGCTGCTGTGCTGCGCTGAAGACGCTGTTTTCGACGCCCGCCGGTTACCGTTGCCCGAGCGCGAGGTGATCCGTATCCCCCGGCAGGGCGACGGCTTGCGCTTGGCCAGTTTGGTCAAGTCATTGGCCGAGCGTGGCTTGTTTCGGCTGATGGTGGAGGGTGGTGGCGTGACGGTCTCGCGCTTTCTGGCGCAGGGCTGTCTCGACCGACTGCACGTGACGGTGGCGCCGGTGATCATCGGCTCCGGCCGGCAGGGTATCAATCTGCAGACCATCTCCAGTTTGCGACAATCGCTGCGACCGGTAGCCCGGCATTTTATTCAGGGTCCGGACGTGCTGTTTGACATGGAGATGCGCGATGTCGGCGTTGCTTGAATCGGCCACGGCCCTGTGGGTGACCGGTCCCGCCGAGGTGGCTTTGCGCACCGAACCGGCCCGAATCGGGGAGCCCGGCGGGGTCCGGGTACGGACGCGCTACAGTGGCATCAGCCGCGGGACTGAGCGGTTGGTGTTTCACGGCCGTATACCGCAGAGCGAGTACGCCCGCATGCGCTGCCCTTTTCAAACGGGTGATTTTCCAAGTCCCGTCAAATACGGCTATTCGGCGGTAGGCCGGGTGCTCGATCCTGAGGTACCGCACGATTGGGTGTTTTGCCTGCACCCCCATCAGGACTGGTTCGAAGTACCCGCCGAGGCGGTGCACCCACTGCCGGCCCAGGTGCCGCCGCAGCGCGCGGTACTGGCTGCCAACATGGAAACGGCCATCAACGCGCTGTGGGACGGAGAGCCCCGCATCGGCGATGAGATTCGGGTGGTGGGCGCGGGGGTGGTCGGCTGTCTGACGGCGTATTTGGCGGCCTCCTTGGCGGGCGCCCGCGTACAACTTATCGATCGTCAACCCCAGCGGCGGGCGGTGGCGGAGGCCTTGGGGTTGTCATTTGCCGAGCCGGGACAAGCCGACGGCGACGCCGACCTGGTGTTCCATGCCAGCGGTCAGCCGGACGGACTGCGTTTGGCGCTGGGTCTGTGCGGCTTCGAAGGTCGGGTGGTGGAGCTCAGTTGGTACGGCAATCGGGCCGTGGAGCTGCCGTTGGGACAGGAATTCCACGCCAAGCGCTTGCAATTGCTCTCATCCCAGGTGGGGCATGTATCAGCCAGCCGGCGGGCCCGTTGGTCCCGGGCGCGCCGGCTGCGCTTGGCCCTGGCCCTGTTGGCCGATCCGCGCCTGGATGTGTTGCTTGAACCGGCCATGCCGTTTGCTCGGGCGCCGGAGGCGATGGCCCGCGCTTGTGGTGAGCAGCCCGCGCTCTGCCAAGTGCTGGATTACGCCGAATCGTTCCATTCCCTAGAACCGGATTGAATTGCCATGTTTAGCTTGACCGTGAGCCAACATTTCATGATCGCCCACAGTTTCCGCGGTGCGGTGTTCGGTCCCGCTCAGGCATTGCACGGGGCCACTTACGCGGTCGAAGCGAGCTTCCTGACCGATCGATTGGATGAGGATGGTTTGATCGTTGACATCGGTCAGGCCGGCGAGTTGCTCAGCCGTGTGCTTTCCCCGCTCAACTATCGAAACCTGGACGAGATGCCCCGCTTTGCCGGCCAAAACACCACCACCGAGTATTTGGCCTTGGCCGTGTTCGAGGATTTGAAAGCGGAGATTCTCACCGGTGCGTTGGGCAAGGAAGCGCTCAACCGGCTTCACGGGTTGCGGGTGACGCTGCGGGAGTCACCTACCGCCTGGGCGACCTATGAAGGGTCTCTGGTCCTGGATCGATGACGGTTCACTTCGCGGTGCCGGGCCCTCTTGAACAGCGGACCGGCGGATATTTGTATGACCGCGAGATGGTCCATGGTCTTCGCGCGATGGGGCATGATCTACACGTGCATGAGATGGCCGGCGCCTTCCCGCTGCCGGATGACGCGGCGCGGCAGAGCGCCCGCCGAATCCTGGCCCGCTTGGAATCCGGCGGTTGTTTGGTGATCGACGGCTTGGCTTTGCCAGCGTTCACCGATGCTTTGCCCCGTCGCCCGCGGCGAGACAGTGTAGTTGGCCTGATTCACCATCCGCTGGCACTCGAGACCGGTCTGACCGCTGCCGCTGCCCGCCAATTGGACGCCCTTGAGCGGCGAGCACTGGCACAGTTGGATGGCGTGATTTGCACCAGTGAATCCACCCGCCAGGCGTTGGTGGGCCGGGGCTACGATGGTGCTCGTGTCCGGGTGGTG